>NZ_JBHWZJ010000451.1:0-5024 GCF_042728415.1 Streptomyces sp. NPDC060198
GGCCTTCGTACGTGGTACGCGGTGGTACGGGCGGGCGTCAGTCGCCCAGCGGGTGCATCCAGCCGTGGGCGTCCTCGGCGATGCCGCGCTGGATGTCCAGCAGGCGGTCGCGGAGCTTCAAGGTGATCTCGCCGGGGGTGCCGTCGCCCTGGACCCACTCCGCGCCGGCCGACTTCACGGTGCCGACGGGGGTGATCACGGCGGCGGTGCCGCAGGCGAAGACCTCCTTGAGGGTGCCGTTCGCGCTGTCCTCGCGCCACTGGTCGATGGAGACCCGGCCCTCCTCGGAGGTGTAGCCGAGGTCGCGGGCGACGGTGAGGAGGGAGTCACGGGTGACGCCGGCGAGCAGCGAGCCGGTGAGGGCGGGGGTGACGATGTGGTTGTCGTACACGAAGTAGAGGTTCATCCCGCCGAGCTCCTCGACCCACTTGTGCTCCACGGCGTCGAGGTAGGCGACCTGGTCGCAGCCCTTGGCGGTGGCCTCGGCCTGGGCGAGCAGGGACGCGGCGTAGTTGCCGCCGGTCTTGGCGTCGCCCATGCCGCCCGGGACGGCGCGGACGCGGTCCTCGGAGAGCCAGATGGAGACCGGCTTCACGCCGCCCGCGAAGTAGGCGCCTGCCGGGGAGCCGATGACGAGGAAGAGGTACTCGTTGGCGGGCTTCACGCCGAGGCCGACCTCGGTGGCGATCATGAACGGGCGCAGGTAGAAGGACTCCTCGCCGCCGTGCGCCGGGACCCACGCCTTGTCCTGCTGGACCAGCACGTCACAGGCCTCGATGAAGGTCTCCACCGGCAGCTCGGGCATGCCCAGTCGGTGCGCGGAGCGCTGGAAGCGCTTGGCGTTGGCCTCGGGGCGGAAGGTGGCGACGGTGCCGTCGGGCTGCCGGTACGCCTTCAGCCCCTCGAAGATCTCCTGCGCGTAGTGCAGGACCATCGTCGCCGGGTCGAGGGAGAGCGGGGCGTACGGGACGAGCTGTGCGTCGTGCCAGCCGCGGCCCTCGGTCCACCGGATGGTGACCATGTGGTCGGAGAAGTGGCGGCCGAATCCGGGGGCGGAGAGGATCGCCTCGCGCTCCGCGTCGGACAGCGGGGACGAGGTGGGCTTGAGCTCGATCGTGGGCGTCGTCATGTGCGTGTCCTTCACCGTATCTGTGTGTGAGGGACCGTGCTCCCGCCCGCTCCCGCCCGCAGGTGCGAACAAGTGCGAGGACGTCCGAGCAGTGCCACGAGCTGCGGCCCCACGTTCGATTATCACGCGTGAGGGGCCGGGCACGAAACGCGGCGGGAGTGCGGTCCCGGGTCGATGGTGACCCCGGGGCCGCACGTGCGAAGCCGCCGGGTGTCTTCGCGACCCGGCGGCTTCGTGGAGAGTCGTCGGGTCAGCCCGCTACGCGTACCGCGAGCGCGTCGCCGATCTCGTCGGTGGTGCGGGTGGCCCCGTCGCGCTCCGCGAGGTCGGCGGAGACGGCTGCCTCGATGCGCGCGGCCTCGGTGTCGTAGCCGAGGTGACGCAGCAGGAGGGCGACGGAGAGGATCGTGGCCGTGGGGTCGGCCTTGCCCTGGCCGGCGATGTCGGGGGCCGAGCCGTGGACCGGCTCGAACATCGACGGGAAGGCGCCGGTCGGGTTGATGTTGCCGGAGGCGGCCAGGCCGATACCACCGGTGACGGCGGCGGCGAGGTCGGTGAGGATGTCGCCGAACAGGTTGTCGGTGACGATGACGTCGAAGCGCTCCGGCTGCGTGACGAAGAAGATCGTCGCCGCGTCGACGTGCAGGTAGTCGGTGGTGACCTGGGGGTATTCTGCCGCGACCTTGTCGAAGGTGTTCTTCCACAGGTGCCCGGCGAAGACGAGGACGTTGTTCTTGTGGACCAGCGTCAGCTTCTTGCGCGGGCGGGCGGCGGCGCGGTCGAAGGCGTCACGGACCACACGCTCGACCCCGTACGCGGTGTTGACGCTCACCTCGGTGGCGACCTCGGCGGGCGTACCGGTGCGCAGCGAACCGCCGTTGCCGGTGTACGGGCCCTCGGTGCCCTCGCGCACGACGACGAAGTCGATGTCGGGGCGGCCGGCCAGCGGGGTCGCGGTGTTCGGGAAGAGCTTCGACGGCCGCAGGTTGATGAAGTGGTCGAAGGCGAAGCGCAGCTTCAGCAGGAGCCCGCGCTCCAGCACGCCGGACGGGACCGAGGGGTCACCGATCGCGCCGAGCAGGATGGCGTCGTGGCCCTTGAGGGATTCGAGCTCCGCGTCCGGGAGGGTTTCACCCGTACGGTGCCAGCGCTGGGCGCCAAGGTCGTACTCCTTGGTCTCCAGCTTCACATCCTGCGGGAGGACGGCGTTGAGGACCTTGAGGCCCTGGGCAACGACTTCCTGGCCGATTCCGTCACCGGGGATCACTGCGAGATTGATGCTGCGAGACATGACCGCACTTTAGCCGCGCGTCCCACCCCATGACACCAGCCGTCCACTATACGGACACATGGTGAGCTGTACGCGTGCCGTTCACCTCACGGACGGGATCGGGTCACTCCGGAAGTAGATGTTCTGGCCATGGACATCCCCCGCTTCGGTATCCCCGAGAAGCTCGCCGCCCGCATGAGCATGGCGGAGCAGCACGAGTACCTCCGCACCAAGCTGACGCGCCGCGGCGTGCTGCGTACGAGTGTGGCGACCGCCGCCGTCGCCGGTGCGGGCATGGGCACCGGCCTCCTCACGGCCTCGCCCGCCGCCGCCAACTCCGCCAAGAACTCCCCGACGGTGCTCACCTCCCGCTCCACCACGCAGGTGGACGGCGCACTGGTGGCCCCGTTCGGCCGCCACCTCGCCTACGGCGCAGACCCGAAGACGCAGATGAGCGTCTCGTGGCAGGTCCCCTTCGCCGTGAAGCGCCCGTACATCCGCATCGGCCTCAAGCCGTGGTCGCTGAGCCGCCGCATCGACGCCGAGGTGCGCCACCTCACCACGCCGACGCTGAACAACGGCGCGATCGCCGCCGCCGAGCAGTTCTACGTGCACGCGGGCCTGGAGCGCCTGCAGCCCGGCACGACGTACTACTACGGCGTCGGCCACGACGGCTTCGACCCGGCGGACACCCGCAACCTGGGCTCGCTCGGTACGTTCACCACCGCCCCCTCGCGCGCCGAGAACTTCACCTTCACGGCCTTCGGCGACCAGGGCGTCAGCTACCACGCCCTCGGCAACGACCAGCTGCTGCTCGGCCAGAACCCGGCCTTCCACCTGCACGCCGGCGACATCTGCTACGCCGACCCGTCCGGTTCCGGCCAGGAGAGCGACGTCTACGACGCGCGCACCTGGGACCAGTTCCTGGCCCAGACGGAGACCGTCGCGAAGACGGTCCCGTGGATGGTGACGACCGGCAACCACGACATGGAGGCCTGGTACTCCCCCGACGGTTACGGCGGCCAGAACGCCCGCTGGACTCTGCCGGACAACGGCCCCGACCCGGTGGGCCTGCCCGGTGTGTACTCGTTCGTCCACGGCAACGTGGCCGTCGTCGCGCTGGACGCCAACGACGTCTCCAACGAGATCCCGGCCAACCTCGGCATCAGCGGTGGCAAGCAGACGAAGTGGCTGGACCGCCGCCTCGGCGAGCTCCGCGCCCGCAAGGACGTCGACTTCGTGGTGGTCTTCTTCCACCACTGCGCCTTCTCGACCACCAACGCGCACGCCTCCGAGGGCGGGGTCCGCGAGGCGTGGGTGCCGCTGTTCGAGAAGCACCAGGTGGACCTGGTCATCAACGGCCACAACCACGTGTACGAGCGGACCGACGCGATTCTGAAGAACGTGGTCTCCCGCAAGGTGCCGATCGGCGAGCGCACGGACCCGACCCGCGACGGCATCGTGTACGTCACGGCCGGCGGCGCGGGCAAGTCGCTCTACAACTTCCCGGCGCCCGACACGTACGAGGGTCACGTCAAGGACCAGGAGAGCGTGGACACGTACTACGTGGCCAAGGGCGGCGTGCACGCGGCCGAGACCGTGGAGTGGTCCCGCGTCCGGTACACCGGCTACTCGTTCCTCGCGGTCGAGGTCACGGTGGGGCAGCACCCGAAGATGAAGGTCACCGCGCTCGCCGAGTCGGGCGCGCGCATCGACCACTTCGAGGTCAGCCGCGGCTGATCCCGCAAGGTCACCCGTCGCCGGTCCGAAGGCTCCCGTCCGTCCGTCCCACAGGGCGGCGGAGGGGAGCCTTCGGGCCTGCCGGGCCAATGCGTGTTGCGGAAGTGGCGCCGGACGGGCGGGACTTTCGCAACACGCTTCAGTGGCCGGTGGCCCCGCCGTTGTCGCGGCGGTCCAGGGCACGCTGGAGGGCCGCGGCGGCGTTGTCGCGCTCGGCTTCGGTGGGGCGGGGGGTGTGACGGACGCGGCGGCGGACGGTGGTCTCTGCCATGGGGGAACGCCTCCTGGGAATCACGGATGTCACGGGTATCGGGTGTCACGGGTGTCACGGGTATCGGGTGTCACGGGTATCGGGAACGCGATCGGCCGCCGCGGGGAACGCGTGGGCCGGGACCGGACCCCGTCGCGCTGCGGGCGGCGAAGAGCGCGTGCCGCCGGCCGTGCCGGAACCGGGTGAACCGGATGGGAAACGCCGGAAGGTGCGGGAGCGGACGCCGCAGGGGTGGCCTGCATGGGGCGTGCCCGCTCACCACCAGTCGCTGGTAGAAGCGAATCGTTCGGCTCCTACAAAACTAGGACACCTGGGGCGCCCTGTCTCCACAATTACTCGGACTTCCTACTATCTGAGACGACCCGGTCCTCGCCGGCATCCCGCGATCCATCTGCGCACGACCGCCCCGCGCGGGATCGTGCCTGCTCAGAGGTGCCGTGGCAGCGGAACGGGCGCCCGTACGGGGAGGCGGCCGCCGCTCCGGCGGGGCGCGCCTTCGCGGGACATGTCCGGCATGATCACCACGCCCGCCCTCGGCGACCCGTGCGAGCACCGCCCGCACCCCGCCGTCGGCCGCCGACTCCCGCTCCCCACCGGCCCGGTCCGTTCCCCGG
>NZ_JBHWZJ010000452.1:0-4995 GCF_042728415.1 Streptomyces sp. NPDC060198
GCCCGGTGAACGTTTCCACCCACAACGCCTCAGCCCGCAACACCCCACCCATACAGGAGAAATACCCGAAGCGCAGGCTTCTGCAACACGCTTTAAAGCGTGTTGCGAAAGTCCCGCCTGTCCGGCGACGCCCGGCACGCACGCTCGCCGCGTTGTCGGGATCACCCCGATACATCCAGTACCGGGGCGACCCTCCGCCGTGCGATCGCACGCACCGGACGCCGCCGGACCCGCCCCACGGGCGGACGGCGCCACTTCCGCAACACGCTTTACGACCTCGTGCACGATTAGCGGTGGGACATCGAGCTCTGGATCGTCGATCATGGCTTTGTGGTGGGGAACGCGATGCGCACAGCGATCATCAGCGACCGGAGGATCACGGGCCTGTCGGCCGCTGTGATCGCTGAACTCGTCGCCGAGGTCGGCCCGTTGTGGCATGAACGGCACCAGGCCAGGCTGGCGTCCCGGTCGCGGAAGCGCGCGGTGGGCGCCGGTGCGAAGCACTGCATGGTCTTCGTTGACCGGCTCCTGGCCACGCTCGTGCACCTTCGCCACGGGGTTACTCACGACGTGCTGGCCTGCTGGTTCGGCGTGGACCGCTCGACCGTCACACGGGCCATCGGCGAGGTGCGGCCCCTGCTCGCGGAGCGAGGATGCACCATCAGCCCCGACCTGCGACTGCGAACCCTGGCCGAGGTCGTCGACCATCTCGGCGCAACCGGGAAGACCGGCATCATCGACGGCACCGAGATCCGCGTCCGCCGCCCGGCCGTCGGCCACAAGGACCGGGATCGCTTCATCTCCGGCAAGAACAAGCAGAACGCCGTGAAGGCCATGGTCTTCACCGACGGGAACGGGCGGCTGCTGTTCTGCAGCCCGACCAGACCCGGCAGCTGCGCGGACATCACTCACGCCCGCGAGTTAGGGCTGGTCAAGCTTCTGGCCGACGGTCCAGCGGTCGAGATCCTCGCCGACGCCGGCTACCAGGGGCTCGGAGCACAGACCGGCGGACGCATCGTGACGCCCCCGCACCGCAAGTTCAAGAAGAACGCCCCGGACTGGTACGAGGAAATACATGAGCGCCGGCGCAAGGCCCACTCCTCACGCCGCATCAGGGTCGAGCACGGCATTGCCCACCTGAAGAACTGGCGGGCTCTGGCCCGTCACCTCGGCCGCCGCGAGCACATGGACGACACCGTTCAAGCCGTCGCCAGCCTGCTGACCCAGCAGCAGACCGCAGACCAGATCCTGGCTCGGCAGACCTGAGCACCGAGGCCCCACCGACCCTTTCGACGTCCCACCGCTAACCGTGCACGAGGTCGTTAGGGCGTGTGTCCCCGCCAGGACGCCCCACGAGGGGCTGTCCCGGGAACCGGTCAGATGCCCAGCAGCCAGCGACCGCCGCCGATGAGCGAGCAGAGCGACACCGCGTGGAAGAGGAACAGCCAGAGCCAGGCCGGGGCGTCCGTCAGCCGGGCCAGCTGGTCCGCGTCGGAGTCGGGAGCACCGCCGTGCCGCCGCTTGGACTGGAGCTCGAAGACCGGGCGCACCCCGCCCATCAGCAGGAACCAGACCACCGCGTACGCGAACGCCGACTGCACGGCGGCCGAGGTGAGCCAGGAGACCAGCAGGAAGAGGGAGCCCGTGAAGATCACGGTCAGCGCCCCGAACAGATTGCGGATCATCACCAGCATCACCGCGAGCAGCGCGGTGGCCAGCCACAGCAGCAGCGTGATGCGGCCGTTGGTCAGCAGCCAGGCGCCGCCCAGGCCGAGCAGTGACGGCGCGGTGTAGCCGGCGGCGGCGGTGAGGATCATGCCCATGCCGGTCGGCTTGCCCCGGCTGACGGTGAGGCCGCTGGTGTCCGAGTGCAGCCGGATGCCGGAAAGCTTCCGGCCGGTGAGCAGGGCGATCAGCCCGTGGCCGCCCTCGTGCGCGATGGTGATCGAGTTGCGGGTCAGCCGCCACAGCACGTTGGGGACGACGGCGACGAGCGCGGCGGCCGCGGTCACCACCACCAGCCACTGTTCCGGCGCGGGCTGGGTGCCGAACACACGGTCCCACAGGGCGCCCAGTTCGTTGCTGTCCATTGCGGCTGGGACTCCTTGCGGCGGGGACGGGGTTTCGTGGCAGGCTGGCAGACATGTGCGGACGTTATGCGGCGAGCCGGCGGCCGGAGGACCTGACCGGACTCTTCCAGGTGGAGCGGTGGGACCCGGAGGAGACCCTGGACCCCGACTGGAACGTGGCGCCGACCAAGGAGGTCTACGCCGTACTGGAGCGTCCCTTGAAGGACGCCGCGGACCGTCGTCCGGTTCGCCAGCTCCGTACCCTCAAGTGGGGCCTCGTACCCTCCTGGGCCAAGACGCCGGAGGGCGCCGCGCGGATGATCAACGCCCGCGCCGAGACCGTCCACGAGAAGCCCTCCTTCCGCAAGGCGTTCCTCCAGCGTCGCTGCATCCTCCCGGCCGACGGCTACTACGAGTGGATGACCGGCGCCGACGAGCGGCAGCTGGAGGAGGCGGGGAAGAAGAAGCGGCCCCGCAAGCAGCCGTACTTCGTGACCCCCGCCGACGGGTCGGTCTTCGCGATGGCCGGGCTCTACGAGTTCTGGCGCGACGCCACCCCCCCGCCCGACCACCCCGGGGCGTGGTGGGTGACCTGCTCGGTGATCACCACCGAGGCGGAGACGACCCCGCTCGCGGTCGCCCCCGCCGAAGGCCCGGCCGCGCTCGCCGACATCCACCCCCGGATGCCCGTGATGCTGACCCCCGACCGCTGGGACGCCTGGCTCGACCCGGCGCGCACCGACAGCGAGGAACTGCGCGCCCTGGTCGCCCCGCCCGAGGGCGGACTGATGCGCGCCTACCCCGTCGCCACCGCCGTCAGCAACGTCCGCAACAACGGCCCCGAACTCCAGGAGGAGCTGGCCGCGCCGGAGGAGACCACGCTGTTCTGACGGCGGGCCGGGCCCGGGCAGGATGGGACCCATGAGCAGCGAAGGAACCACCCCGGGCGGGCGGCCCGTCCGTGTCGACACCCCGGCGGGGGAGGCCAGGATCACCTGGTTCCCCGCCACCGGCGCCCGGCTCGTGCTGGCCCTCGGCCACGGGGCCGGCGGCGGCATCGAGGCGCGGGACCTGGCGGCCCTGGCCGCCGTCGTACCCGGACACGGGGTGAGCGTCGCCCTGGTGGAGCAGCCCTGGCGGGTCGCGGGGAAGAAGGTCGCGCCCGCACCGAAGACCCTGGACGCCGGCTGGCGGGCGCTCTGGCCCGAGCTGGCCGCCCCCGGAGTGCCGGTCGTCGCGGGCGGGCGGAGCGCCGGTGCGCGGGTCGCCTGCCGCACCGCCGGGGAGCTCGGCGCCCACGCCGTCCTCGCGCTGAGCTTCCCGCTGCACCCGCCGGGCAAGCCCGAGAGGTCACGCGCCGACGAACTCCTGGGCACCGGGGTCCCCACTCTGGTGGCGCAGGGCGGCAACGACCCTTTCGGCCGCCCCGCCGAATTCCCCTCCGGCGCGTACGAGATGGCCGAGGTCCCGCACGGCGACCACGGTTTCGCCGTGCCCAAGCGGGCGGGGCTGACGGAGGCCCAGGTGATGGAGGGCCTGACCGGCGCGGTCACCGGCTGGCTGGCCCGGCTCCCCGGCTGAGCCCTCCAGAACCCCCGTCGGAGGTGGTACCCGTCACACCCCGCCGAGGGGGCGCGGGCATGGGGAATGCGGGCCGGGGGGCCGCTGTTGTTCGGTACATCGGCGCCCGGTACGCCGACGCGGTCGGTACACCGGCACTCCGGTACACCGGCACAAATTCTGGTTGTGGAGAGGGAGTCCGTCGCATGGGTTCGACCATCTGCCCGCGTCGCTCGAACGCCGCGGATCTGGAGTGGACGGTGCTGCACGCGCCGACGGCCGTTCCCGTGCGCGCGCCGGGCGGAAGCGATCGACCGCACGCGCGGAACCTTGGTCGACTATTCTCCGAGGCGAGCGGGTCCGGTTTCGGCCCCGCAACAGCGTTGGAGGAGGTGGGTCCGGTCACTGGTAACGACACAGGGACCGACGACGGCCGCCCGGAGGAGACGACGGACGAGCGGAACGCACGTTTCGAGCGGGACGCGCTCGTCTTTCTCGACCAGATGTACTCCGCGGCACTGCGCATGACGCGCAACCCCGCGGACGCCGAGGACCTGGTCCAGGAGACCTACGCGAAGGCGTACGGCTCCTTCCACCAGTTCCGTGAGGGAACCAACCTCAAGGCGTGGATGTACCGCATTCTCACCAATACCTTCATCAACTCGTACCGCAAGAAGCAGCGCGAGCCCCAGCGCAGCGCCGCCGAGGAGATCGAGGACTGGCAGCTGGCGCGGGCCGAGTCGCACATGTCGACCGGGCTGCGTTCGGCCGAGTCGCAGGCGCTCGACCACCTCCCGGACTCCGACGTGAAGTCGGCGCTCCAGGCGATCCCCGAGGAATTCCGCATAGCGGTCTATCTCGCGGACGTCGAGGGCTTTGCCTACAAGGAGATCGCGGACATCATGGGGACTCCCATCGGTACGGTGATGTCCCGACTGCACCGCGGACGCCGCCAGTTGCGCGGCATGCTGGAGGACTACGCCCGCGAGCGCGGGTTGGTCCCCGCCGGCGCCGGTGAGTCGGACGATCGGAAAGGCTCGGCCTCATGAGCTGCGGAGAGCCGCACGAGACGGACTGCTCAGAGGTTCTCGACCATCTCTACGAGTTCCTCGACCACGAGATGCCCGAGGGCGACAGCACCAAGTTCGAGACGCACTTCGGTGAGTGCTCCCCGTGCCTGGAGAAGTACGGCCTGGAGCAGGCCGTGAAGAAGCTGGTCAAGCGCTGCTGCGGTCAGGACGACGTCCCGACCGATCTGCGCTCGAAGGTGATGGGACGGATCGACCTGATCCGTTCCGGCCAAGCCGTGCCGGATCAGGACGTGTCGCTGGGCGACACGGGCCGCCCGGCGGCCGCGGCCGAATAG
>NZ_JBHWZJ010000453.1:0-4992 GCF_042728415.1 Streptomyces sp. NPDC060198
GGGCGACGACGTCGCCCGCGGCCGGAGCCGCGCTACTGGTACCCCGACGCCGGGCAAGCTCCGGCGCTCCTTGTCCACGCACTGGTACGCCTGGGTCATGGTGGCCCCGGTGGTGCTCGTCATCGGCGTGATCATCGGTTACCCGCTGGTCCGCGGCATCTGGCTGTCGCTGACCGACGCCAATGAGCGCAACGTGGCGCGTTCCATCGGCGTCAACGAGATCCCCGCGACCTACGAGTTCATCGGCCTGGACAACTACAAGGACGCGCTCACCGGCGGCGAGTTCCTGTCCACGCTCGGCTGGACCCTGGTGTGGACGATCGCCTGTGTGAGCATCACGTTCTGCCTCGGCATGGCGCTGGCCAACGTCCTGAACCGGCGCATCGTCGGCCGCTCCGCCTACCGCATGGCCCTGATCCTCCCGTGGGCCGTGCCGGGCTTCGTCTCCGTCTTCGCCTGGCGTTTCCTCTACAACGAGGACCGCGGCATCCTGAACGCGATGCTCGGCGGCATCGGCGTCGACGGCATCCCGTGGCTGAACGACCCCACCTGGGCGAAGTTCTCCGTCATCGCCGTCAACGTCTGGCTCGGCGTCCCCTTCATGATGGTCGCCCTGCTCGGCGGTCTGCAGTCCATACCCGCGGAGCAGTACGAAGCCGCCGAGATGGACGGCGCCACCGCCTGGCAGCGCTTCCGGCACATCACCGTCCCCGGGCTCGCCCCGGTCTCCACCACGGTGGTCCTGCTCTCCACCATCTGGACCTTCAACATGTTCCCGGTGATCTTCCTGCTCACGCGGGGCGGACCCGGGGAGTCGACCCAGATCCTCGTCACCCAGGCGTACAAGTTCTCCTTCGAGATCAGCCCGCGCGACTACGCGCAGTCCTCCACGTGGGGCGTGCTGATCCTCGTCCTCCTCATGCTCTTCGCCCTGGTCTACCGGCGAGTGCTCCGCAAGCAGGGAGATGTCTGGTGACCACCCTCACCCCCACCCACGGCCGCCGGGCGGCGCGCCCGAAGCGGCTGCGCGGACAGCGCTCGCCGCTCGCCTCCGTGGCGCTGCACGTCACGCTGATCGTCACCTCGGTGATCGCGGTCTTCCCGGTGCTCTGGGTCCTGCTGACCTCGCTGAAGCCGGCCAAGTACGCGACGACGACGGACTTCTTCAAGGAGACGACGTTCGTCAACTACACCAACCTGATCAAGGACACCGAGTTCGTCACCTGGTTCGGCAACTCGGTGCTGGTCGCGGGCCTCTCCACGGTCCTCGGCGTCTTCGTCTCCGCCACCACCGGATACGCGGTCAGCCGCTTCCGCTTCCCCGGCAAGCGCGGACTGATGTGGACCCTGCTCATCACGCAGATGTTCCCGGTCGCCGTCCTGATCGTGCCGATCTACAACATCATGGCGAGCCTCGGACTGCTCAACCAGCCCGCCGGCCTGGTCATCACCTACCTCACCATCTCGGTGCCGTTCTGCGCCTGGATGATGAAGGGCTTCTTCGACACGATCCCGCGCGAGATCGACGAGTCCGGACAGGTCGACGGCCTCACCCCGTTCGGCACGTTCTGGCGGCTCATCCTGCCGCTCGCGAAGCCGGGCCTCGCGGTCACCGCCTTCTACTCCTTCATCACCGCCTGGGGCGAGGTCGCGTACGCCTCCGCGTTCATGGTCGGTGACGAGAACCTCACGCTCGCCGGCGGACTGCAGAAGTTCGTCAACCAGTACGGAGCCCAGTGGGGCCCCATGACCGCCGCGTCGGTCCTGATCGCCATCCCGGCGGCCCTGGTCTTCCTGTTCGCGCAGAAGCACCTGGTCACCGGAATGTCGGCCGGAGCAGTCAAGGGCTGACCGGAAGCGGTGCCCGACCCTGACCCGCGGGCACCGCCGAACCGTCACCCACCCGCACGCGTCACCGCATTCGTCACGGCGGCGCCGGACCCCCCACGACCGGGACCGGCGCCGCTCCCCACCAGACACCCCAGGGACGACATGACCCAGCACCTCGCTGCCCCCTCCACCGGCACGTCCGACGACGCCCCGGACAACCGCACCGGCTGGTGGCAGGATGCGGTGATCTACCAGGTCTATCCACGGAGCTTCGCCGACGGCAACGGCGACGGCATGGGCGATCTCGCGGGCGTCACCGCGCGGCTCCCGTACCTCCGCGACCTCGGTGTCGACGCCGTGTGGCTGAGCCCCTTCTACGCGTCCCCCCAGGCCGACGCCGGTTACGACGTCGCCGACTACCGGGCCATCGACCCGATGTTCGGCAACCTGCTCGACGCCGACGCCCTGATCCGCGAGGCCCACGCCCTGGACCTGCGCATCATCGTCGACCTGGTCCCCAACCACTCCTCCGACCAGCACGAGTGGTTCAAGCGCGCGCTGGCCGAGGGCCCCGGCTCCGCCCTGCGCGAGCGCTACCACTTCCGCGCCGGCAAGGGCGAGACGGGCGAACTCCCGCCGAACGACTGGGAGTCCATCTTCGGCGGGCCGGCGTGGACCCGGACCACGAACGCGGACGGCACCCCGGGCGAGTGGTACCTCCACCTCTTCGCGCCCGAGCAGCCCGACTTCAACTGGGAGCACCCGGCCGTCGCCGACGAGTTCCGCTCGATCCTGCGCTTCTGGCTCGACATGGGCGTCGACGGCTTCCGCGTCGACGTCGCGCACGGTCTGGTCAAGGCCGAGGGTCTGCCCGACCTCGGCTCGCACGACCAGCTCAAGCTGCTCGGCAACGACGTCATGCCGTTCTTCGACCAGGACGGCGTGCACGCCATCTACCGCAGCTGGCGCACCATCCTCGACGAGTACCCGGGCGAGCGCATCGCCGTCGCCGAGGCGTGGACCCCGACCGTCGAGCGCACCGCCAACTACGTGCGCCCCGACGAGATGCACCAGGCGTTCAACTTCCAGTACCTCTCCACCGACTGGGACGCCGACGCGCTGCGTACCGTCATCGACTCCTCGCTCGCCGCGATGCGCCCGGTCGGCGCCCCCACCACCTGGGTGCTCTCCAACCACGACGTCACCCGGCACGCCACCCGCTTCGCCAACGAGCCGGGTCTGGGCACCCAGATCCGCAACCCCGGCGACCGCGGGATGGGCCTGCGCCGCGCCCGCGCCGCGACCCTGCTGATGCTGGCGCTGCCCGGATCCGCCTACGTCTACCAGGGCGAGGAGCTCGGCCTGCCCGACGTCACCGACCTGCCCGACGAGGCCCGCCAGGACCCGTCGTTCTTCCGTGCCGACGGCCAGGACGGCTACCGCGACGGCTGCCGCGTCCCGATCCCGTGGACCCGCGAGGGCAGCAGCTACGGCTTCGGCGACGGCGGCAGCTGGCTCCCGCAGCCCCAGGGCTGGGGCGAGCTGTCCATCGAGGCGCAGACCGGCGTGGAGGGCTCCACCCTGGAGCTGTACCGCACCGCCATCGCCGCCCGCCGCGAGCTGCCGGGCCTCGGCGCCGGTACGGACGTGGAGTGGCTGGACGGCCCCGAGGGCGTCCTCTCCTTCGCCCGCCCCGGCTTCGTCTGCACCGTGAACACGACCGGTGCCCCGGTGCGGGTCCCCGCCCCCGGCACGGTGCTGGTCTCCAGCGCCCCGGTCACCGTCGAGGGCAGCGAGGCCGAGATCCCCGCCGACACCACGGTGTGGTGGACGGTGTGACCGTCCTCGCACCCAGGACCGGCTCGGCGTTGCGGCTCTCCGACATCGCCGGGCAGGCCGCGGTGAGCGAGGCCACCGTCAGCCGGGTGCTCAACGGCAAACCGGGCGTCGCCGACGGCACCCGGCAGCGGGTACTGGCGGCGCTGGACATCCTCGGCTACGAACGTCCCGTGCGGCTGCGCCGGCGCAGCGCCGGGCTGATCGGGTTGGTGACACCTGAACTCGTCAACCCGATCTTCCCGGCCTTCGCGCAGTCGGTCGAGCAGGTCCTCGCCGGGCACGGCTACACCCCCGTGCTCTGCACCCAGCTGCCGGGCGGCGCCACCGAGGACGAGCTGGTCGAACAGCTCGTCGAGCGTGGCGTCGGCGGCATCGTCTTCCTGTCCGGTCTGCACGCCGACCTGTCGGCCGACCCGGCGCGGTACGCCGAACTCGCCGAGCGCGGCGTGCCGTTCGTCCTGATCAACGGGTACAACGAGCGCATCAGCGCCCCGTTCGTCTCGCCGGACGACGCCGCCGCCGTGCGGATGGCCGTCGGCCACCTCGCCGCTCTGGGGCACCGCAGGATCGGCCTGGCGATCGGACCGCAGCGTTACGTGCCCTCCCGCCGCAAGCGGGACGGGTTCCTCGACGTGGCGGTCCGCACGCTGGGGATGACCCGCGACGAGGCCGAACTCCTCGTCTGCTCCACGCTGTTCGGCGTGGAGGGCGGCCAGGTGGCGGCCGGTGCGCTCCTCGACCAGGGGTGCACGGGCATCGTCTGCGGCAGCGACCTGATGGCGCTGGGCGTGGTCCGCGCGGCCCGGGGGAGGGGCCTGGAGGTCCCGCGCGACGTCTCCGTGGTCGGCTTCGACGACTCCCAGCTGATCGCCTTCACCGACCCGCCGCTGACCACCGTGCGCCAGCCGGTGCAGGCGATGGCCGCCGCCGCGGTGGGGGCGCTGCTGGAGGAGATCGCCGGAAGTCCCGTGCAGCGCACGGAGTACGTGTTCCAGCCGGAGCTGGTCGTACGCGGTTCGACCGCGGCGCTCCGGGCGGTACGGGGGGCATAGACGGGCGGCACGCGGCCGGAGGGGGGTCGCGTGCCGCCCGGGTGTTTCTGCGTGCACCCGTGTGGGGCGGTGAGGGCCCGGTGAGGGCCCCGGGGGCGCGGAGGAGAGGCGCCGGGAGTCGGCCCAGGATTGGGCCGGCGGGGAGGTGACTCCCGGTGCCTCTCATCGCGTCGACCGGCCCGGCCGGCCGGGCGCGTGGGGCCCAGCGCCCGAGCGCGGACCCCCCGCCCGCCGGACCCGAGTCACCCAGAACGTTACAGGCACCCCATAA
>NZ_JBHWZJ010000454.1:0-4973 GCF_042728415.1 Streptomyces sp. NPDC060198
CTCATCCTTGCCATGCGGGTAAGTTAGTACTCAATCACTAACTTAGTCAACCGGACGCCACCACCGCCACCGCTCACGGATGCCGCCGCCCTCGCCCGTGCGTAAGGGGCGCGGCCCATGGACCGCGCCCCTTACTTCACTCGACTCCGTACGGCGTCAGCCGAGCTGAACCACGGCGCGGGACATGCCCAGCACCTTCTGGCCGTCGCACACGGCGACCAGGTCGACCCGCACCTGGTTGTCGTCCAGCTTGGCGGCGACCTTGCCGCTGACCTCGATCAGCGCGCCCTTGTCGTCGTTCGGCACGACGACCGGCTTGGTGAAGCGCACCCCGTACTCCACGACCGCACCCGGGTCGCCGGCCCAGTCCGTGACCACCCGGACCGCCTCGGCCATGGTGAACATGCCGTGCGCGATGACGTCCGGCAGCCCGACCTCGACCGCGAACTTCTCGTTCCAGTGGATCGGGTTGAAGTCGCCGGACGCGCCCGCGTACCGCACCAGCGAGGCCCGGGTGACCGGGAAGGAGCGGGACGGCAGCTCCGTACCGACCTCGACCGACTCGTAAGCGACCTTCGCGGTCATCACGCCTCCTCGGCGGCTCGCGCCACCAGCTTCGTCCAGGCCGTCACGACGTGTGCGCCGGCCTCGTCGTGAACCTCGCCACGGATGTCCAGGATGTCGTTCCCGGCCATCGACTTGATCCGCTCGATCGTCGAGGTGACCGTCAGCCGGTCCCCCGCCCGCACCGGGCGCGTGTAGGCGAACTTCTGGTCACCGTGCACGACCCGGCTGTAGTCCAGCCCCAGCTGCGGGTCCTCGATGACCTGCCCCGCGGCCTTGAACGTGATCGAGAAGACGAAGGTGGGCGGCGCGATCACGTCGGGGTGACCGAGCGCACGGGCCGCGTCCGCGTCGACGTACGCCGGATGGGCATCACCCACCGCTTCGGCGAACTCGCGGATCTTCTCCCGGCCGACCTCGTACGCCGGGGTGGGCGGATAGGTCCGCCCCACGAAGGACTGGTCGAGCGCCATGAGCTCGCTACCTCCTGATGAAGAGAAAAAAGAGGGTCGAGGGAGGTCGAAGAACCAGCCCCACGACCCCATACAACGACACGAGGCCGCCCCCAGTGGGGACGGCCTCGTGTACGAGCCTGTTTCAGCGCGTTTCGCGGTGCGCAGTGTGCGAGTTGCAGCGCGGGCAGTGCTTCTTCATCTCAAGACGGTCCGGGTTGTTACGCCGGTTCTTCTTGGTGATGTAGTTCCGCTCCTTGCACTCCACGCAGGCCAGCGTGATCTTCGGGCGGACGTCGGTGGCAGCCACGTGAGTGCTCCTAAGACGGACGGATGGACGGATGAACGCATAAAAGAGTAGCCGATCGAAGGACCGACCCCACAATCGGCTACCGTTTGTAGCGGTGACCGGACTTGAACCGGTGACACAGCGATTATGAGCCGCTTGCTCTACCGACTGAGCTACACCGCTTTGATGAAAAGGTCCCCCTGCCGAAGCAGGGTTTCCCGATCACCAGAGCCCCAATGCGGAATCGAACCGCAGACCTTCTCCTTACCATGGAGACGCTCTACCGACTGAGCTATTGGGGCGAGCGAGGAAGACATTACACGGTTCTCCGCCGATCCCCCAAATCCGTTTCCGCGCACCCCCTCGACGGCCCCGCGCGAGGCGCCCCCAGAGGCCTGCCAGGCCTCTGATCAGGGATTGAGCACCGGGGGCCGGAACCACAGAAGCCCCACGGAACCCCTCCGTCCGGGGCGTCCCGGCGCACCTCGCCGGTATGACTATTTCGCCCCTCCACGGGACAGGTCGGACTCCGCCCTAGGCTCGGGCCGGTTCGATCTTGAAAATGGCCGTTCCGGCGGCGCTCCGGCACCGTTCCGTCGGCGTCCGGGCGCCGCGAGGACCATCACCCCTCCCGGGAGCGCGATGCCCGACAGCCGGCCGAGGCGGCCCGACCACGACCCGGCGGACGGCCCCGGCCCGACCCCCGAACCGCTCCTGCTGTGCGGCGCACGGCTCACCGACGGCCGCCTCGTGGACGTACGGGTGGCCGGCGAGCGGATCGAGGCCGTCGGGGCCCCCGGCACCCTCGGCACCCGGGGCTCACGGGTCGACCTGCGCGGCTACCTGCTGCTCCCCGCCCCCGCCGAACCGCACGCCCACGGCGACACCGCCCTCACCGCCCCCGGCTGCGACGTCGACCCGCGCCGCCCCCAGGACCTGCGCCGCCGCGTGACCGAGGCCGCCCTGCTCCAGCTGGGGCACGGCGCGACCGCGCTGCGCACCCATGTCCGGGTGGGCGGCGCGCAGGGCCTCGGGCCGCTGGAAGCCGTCCTGCAGGCGCGGTACGCGCTGCGCGGACTGGCCGACCTCACGCCCGTGGCGGTCCCCCGGCGCCTCGTCGGAGCCGGGGGCCGGGACGTCACGGCTCTGCTCCGCGACGCCGTCGCGATGGGCGCGGGGGCGATCGGCGGGCGCCCGGACCTCGACCCCGACCCCGACGCGTACGTGGAGCGGGCGCTCGCGGTGGCCGCCGAGCACGGGCTCCCGGTGGACCTGCACACGGACGCGGCCGACCCGGCCCGGCTGGCCCGACTCGCCACGCTGGCGACCGGGCTGACGACCGGACAGGGGGCGGGGTCCGGGGCGGGACCGGGGCCGTCGTGGGGGCCGGCGCCGGGCGTCACCATCGGCCCGTGCGGCGGTCTGTCGCGGCTGCCTCCGGAGACCGCGAGGCTGGCGGCCGGCCGGCTCGCGGCGGCCGGGGTGACGGTCGTCTGCCTGCCCCAAGGCGGCTGCTCCGGCGCGAAGCGCCGACTCACCGCCCCCGTACGCCTGTTGCGCGCGGCCGGGGTGCGAGTGGTGGCGGGCAGCGGGGCGTTGCGCGACACCGCCAACCCGGTCGGGCGGGGGGACCCGCTGGAGGCGGCTTACCTGCTGGCCTCGCAGCACGGACTGCCCGTCAGGGCCGCGTACGACGCCGTCGCGGACACCGCCCGGCAGGCGATGGGGCTGCCCGGGGTGCGGGTGGAGGCCGGCTTCCCGGCCGAGTTGCTCGCGGTGCGCGGGGACGGTCTCGCGGGCGTGCTCTCGCTCGCCTACAGCCGGATCGTGGTGCACCGGGGGCGGATCGTCGCCCGGACGAGCGCGGTGCGCGAGTACTGCGACTCGGAGCTTCCGGAGCCGTACGGGCTGCCCCGCCAGGGCAGACCCGGTCCGGGTACCGGCCCGGGTTGATCTTCCTCCGGGCGTGCTCCCGGCGCGCGGGCCCGCTCCGGCGTACGGTCGTGACCATGCGCATTGTCATCGCAGGTGGACATGGTCAGATCGCACTGCGGCTGGAGCGTCTGCTCGCCGCGCGCGGGGACGAGCCGGTCGGCATCGTCCGCGATCCGGGACAACGCGGGGACCTGGAGGCGGTGGGCGCCGAAGCGGCCGTCCTGGACCTCGAATCGGCCTCCGTGGACGAGGTGGCCGGGGTGCTCGAGGGCGCCCACGCGGTGGTGTTCGCGGCGGGCGCGGGCCCCGACAGCGGTGCGGGGCGCAAGGACACCGTGGACCGGGCGGCGGCGGTCCTGCTCGCCGACGCGGCCGAACGCGCGGGCGTACGCCGCTACGTCATGGTCTCGGCCATGGGCGCCGACGCCGCGCACGCCGGCGACGAGGTCTTCGACGTGTACCTGCGGGCCAAGGGCGCGGCCGACGACGCCGTACGGGCGCGTCCCGGGCTCGACTGGACGATCCTGCGCCCGGGCATGCTCACCGACGACGCAGGCACCGGCCTGGTCCTGCTCTCCCCGTCCACCGGCCGGGGCCCGGTCCCCCGCGACGACGTGGCGGCGGCCCTGGCCGAGCTGCTGGACACCCCGAGCACGGCGGGGCTCACCCTGGAGCTGATCTCGGGCAACGTGCCTCTGGCGGTCGCGGTCCGGAACGTCGCGGGGAACTGAGCGGGGCGGGGCGCCCCGGGGGTGGCCGGCGCCCCGGGGGACACACGGGGGGGGGAGCCGGCAGATTCACGAAGGGCTCCCCTGGCATTCCTGACCTGCGGTTTCTCAGCTGATGGGCACTCTCGGGACGCCCATGGGGAAGTCGTCGCCCGAGAGACTGCGCGCCCGGTGGGCCAGAAGCAGAAAAGGCTTCGCCCACCTCGTGCGGGCGGAGAACAATGCCGGGCATGGGGACAGACATCCACGGCTTCATCGAGTGCCGCTGGGACCGCTGGCTGGACGAGGACGATCGCGAGTGGTTCCAGGCCGTCGACCTCTCGCACCTCTACAACGGGCGGGACTACGCCGCCTTCGGGTGCCTGTTCGGTGTTCGCGACACCGGTTCGTTCCGCCCGATCGCCGATCACCGAGGCCTCCCGCCCGACGTGTCGACAGAGGTCCTGGCCGACTTCGAGTCCTGGAGTGACGAGACGCACGGCGAGTCCTGGATTTCGTGGGCGGAGTGGCAAGCCGTCGACTGGGCCGAACTCTCGAACGAGGTCGACGGCTGCGTTCACGAGTTCCGCCGAGGCTCCGACGGCGGCTGGAAGTTGCACGGACGGAACTCCGGCCTCAGCCGCTTCGCCGAACTCTCCGGCCTCACCACCGCCCGGCAGCTCTACTCCGCGGGCAGCGTCTTTCCCGAGAACACCGAGTGGCCGGACGGAGACCGGCTCTTCCGCGTCGGCCGCCTGCGGCGAAAGGACGCCGTACCCGACAGCGAATGGGGCGCCGTCTGGTCGGTCATGCGCACGCTGGCGCACCTGCACGGCGGCGAGGGAGTCCGCCTGGTCGTCTGGTTCGACAACTGACGTGCCTCGGCCCTGGACCGGCGCACGTCAGCGAGGGCAGCATCCGCGTCCCCGGGAGAGCACACGGGATGTGGCGACACGGGGGCCATCGGCACCTTCCGCAGCCGCGCTTGCACACATGAAGAAACCCCGTCCGACCTGCGTTTCAAGC
>NZ_JBHWZJ010000455.1:0-4971 GCF_042728415.1 Streptomyces sp. NPDC060198
CCCCGCGCGGGGTCCCGGCTCACGCGCGTGCGGTGCGGGGCGGTCAGCTGCCGGTGACCGTCACCTTCTCGTCGTTCTTCAGCTGCTCCACGAGCTGCTTGACCTTCGCCTTGTCCCAGACGAGGTTGCCCCCGCCGGTGCTCTGCCCCGAGAGCGGGATGTTCATCGACGTACCGTCGCCGCCGGTGACACCCTTCATCGCGAAGAACATCCGGGCCAGCGACCAGAGCGACATGTCCTTGTCCACCACGAGGGTGTCGAGACCCGCGCCCAGCACTGGGTACAGCGTGAACGGGTTGATCAGCGTGGACGGGGTCGCCGTCTGGCTCGCGAGCGCCGCGAGGAACTTCTGCTGGTTCTTCGTACGGTCCAGGTCGCTGCCCGCGAAGGCGTAGCGGGTACGGACGAAGGCGAGGGACTGCTCACCGTTCAGCGTCTGCTTGCCCGCCTGGAAGTCGGCACCGGAGTTCTTGTCCTTGAAGGCCTTCGGGATGTCGAGCTCGACCCCGCCGATCGCGTCCACGATGTTGGCGAAGCCGCCGAAGCCGATCTCGACGTAGTGGTCGATGTGCAGCCCGGTGTTGTACTCGACGGTCCGCACCAGCAGCTCCGGGCCGTCCTCGGCGTACGCGGCGTTCAGCTTGACCGTCCGGCCGGTGCCCTCGTACCTCTTGCCCGACTCGGACCCCACGAACGAGGGGATCTCCACGTTCGAGTCACGGGGCAGGGAGACCAGCGTCGGCCCGTTCGACCCGTTGTGCAGGATCATCATCGAGTCGGTGCGCTTGCCCTCGGCGGAGCCGGTGTGCAGCTTCTTCTTGTCCTCGGCCGACATGCCTTCGCGGCTGTCGGAGCCGACGATCAGGTAGTTGGTGCCGTCGCCCTCGGCCGGGCGGTCGATCACCTTGGAGAGGTCGACCTCGCGCTTGAGCTTGGAGTCGGCCCAGAAGTACGTGGAGACGGAGACCGCCAGCACGACGACCACCAGGGCCAGCGCGCCGATCTTGATCCGGCGCCGCCAGTCCGGCGCGGGCCGGCCCTGGACGTAACCGCCGTCACCGCCGCGTCCGCCGCCCGGCCCGTGCCCCGGTCCCTGGCCATGTCCCTGCCCGGGCCCCTGGGGTGTGCCGTAGACCTGGCCGGTGTTGTAACCGCTGTCGTACCCGGGCGCGGCCTGGCCGCCCGCGCCGTACGGGTCGCGGCGAGGGGCCTCGGGGGTGCCGTACCCCGGGCGTCCCTGCGGCTGCGGCGGCACCTGGGGCGCCCGCGGCGGGGCGGGACGCCGCTGGACACGGGGCATGGAGCGCGCACCCTCGGGCTCGGGGGCTGCCGAGCCCCGGCCGTAGCGGTCGCTGTCATCGGTCCATCCGGGCCTGTCACTCATGGACACCAGTCTGCCGCGCCCGGGTACGGGTATTACAGGGTGTGAGAAGAAACGGTTCAGGGCTGTTGCGAAGCTGATGCAAATTCGGTCACGCATCGGCCGCATACAGTGGACGTCATGACAAAACTGGTCAATCGCTCCCAGGACGAGAGCAGCCCCGAGGGGGGTGGCGCCCCCGAAGACGGCACCCGGACCCCTCGCGAGGGCGGCGACGGCGTCGGTGAACTCCCCGGCAAGCCGACCGAGGCGTCCCGCACCACGCTCAGCCACATCATGACCGGCAGCGACACCAACCTCCTGGGCACGGTGCACGGCGGTGTGATCATGAAGCTGGTGGACGACGCGGCCGGTGCCGTGGCGGGCCGGCACTCGGGCGGACCCGCGGTGACCGCCTCTATGGACGAGATGGTGTTCCTGGAGCCGGTCCGGGTCGGCGATCTCGTGCACGTGCGCGCCCAGGTGAACTGGACGGGCCGCTCCTCGATGGAGGTCGGGGTGCGCGTGATGGCCGAGCGGTGGAACGAGTCGACCCCCGCCCAGCAGGTCGGCAGCGCCTACCTCGTCTTCGCCGCCGTCGACGCGGACGGACGCCCCCGTCCCGTACCTCCGGTGATCCCCGGCACCGAGCGCGACAAGCGGCGCCACCAGGAGGCCCAGATCCGCCGTACGCACCGGCTGGCCCGGCGTCGGGCGATCAAGGAACTGCGCGAGAAGCGCGCCGCGGACGGCATCGACGAGAGCTGAGCCCTGCGGGGCCGCGGGCGCCGGCCCCGGCCGCCGCGGCGCCGGGGGGGCCCGCGCTCAGGGGCAGACGACGTCGTCTCCCGTGACGGCGTGGAAGGTGCCGCGGGGCACGGTCTCCGCGCGCACCGGCACCACCACCGTCCCCCCGTCCGCGCCGACCGTCACCCGCAGCGTGGCGCCCTGGCCGGCCACCGCCCGCAGCTCGCTGCCCGGCAACGCCGTGGCCAGTGACTTCGCCGAACGGTCCCAGCGCGGGTCGTAGGTGATCAGGGTCCGCGTGAGGGTACGGACCGTGCCGTCGAGGGGGGCCGCGGTGGTGTTGAACCCGGTGGCGCGCAGGGCGGCGTCCAGCTTCTTGCCGAGACCGGCGTGCGGGGTGCCGTTGTAGACCTGCACCCGGATCTGCTGGGGCGCCACGTCCACCACCGTCGCCTTCGACGCTGCCGGGGCGGCGGCCGGCTCCGCCGAGGTGAGCGGCTTGTCCTCGCGCAGCGTCCGGAACAACGCCGCCGCCCGCGCGGTGTCCCATTTCACGGTCGACCCGATCCCCTTGACCGGGAAACTCGGATCGCCCACCGGGACGGAGGCGAACTCCGACGAGGCCGCCGTGAACCCGCGCATCGCCGACCCCAGCTCCAGCATCTGCTCGGTGCCGAACCCCTCGTCGGCCCGTACCGACCCCAGCATCGCCGAGACGACCTGCTGGAACTTCACGGGGTTCAGCAGCACGCCCTTGCTGGTCGCCCGCTCGATCACCGCCGCGACGAACTTCTGCTGCCGCTGCATCCGCCCCAGGTCGGCCGCCCCGTCGACGTGCCGGGAGCGGACGTACTGCAATGCCTCGCCGCCGCTCAGCGCGTGAGTGCCCGCCGGGAGATCCAGGCCCGTGTACGAGTCCTTCAGCGGTCGCACCGTGCAGATCTCCACGCCGCCCAGCGCGTCCACCGTCTTCATGAAGCTGGTGAAGTCCGCCTCCAGATAGTGGTCGATCTTGACCCCGGTCAGCTGTTCCACCGTGCGCACGGTCAGCGTGGGCCCGCCCTCGGCGTAGGCGGCGTTCAGCTTCACGGGGTGGGTGGCGTGCCGCTTGCCGGTCGTCTTGTCGGTGTGCGCGGGGATCATGGCGTAGCTGTCACGCGGCAGGCTGACCACGCTCGCGCGCCGCCGGTCCTGGGACAGGTGCACCAGCATGAGGGTGTCGGTGCAGTGGCAGGGGGCGCCGCCGAGCCGGAACTTCTTCTTCTCCTCCGCCGTGATGCTGTCGCGGCCGTCCGTGCCGACGAGCAGCAGGTTCATGCCACGGCTCCCGGCCGGTCGGTTCTTCATGTCCCGGAAGGGGTCCACACGGCCGATGCCGGTCTCCAGCTGGGTGACCACGGCGTGGCCGATGCCGCCCGCGCCCAGTACGAGGACCGACAGACCCGTCGCCACCCGCATCCCCCAGCGGGGCCGCTCGTCCTGCCGGCGCGATCTCAGCGGCCCGCCGGTCCTGGCCGTACCGCGCCGCGGCGGGACGCGCCGGGGATGCGGTGGACGGGGCGGCCGGGGCGGCGTGGTCACGAGAGGGGAACCTCCGGGCGATCCGAGGCGTGCGGGGACCGTCCGTACGGTAAGTCCATACGATCTCCTTTCCGGGCTGCCACCCGGCGGGACGCGCCGGTGTCCCCCGTAAGCGGTAACGTGGCGGCGCGCACCACCAGCCGAACAACCGCCGTCTCCCGTGGTGCGACCAGGAGCCCGGCGCCCCCGAGGACACCCCGAGGACCACATGTCTGCCGCGCACTACCCCGCCGTCTCAGTGATCATGCCGGTGCTCGACGAGGAGCGGCACCTGAGGAACTCGGTCCGGCACATCCTGGAACAGGAGTACGCCGGTGAGATGGAGGTGGTGATCGCGCTCGGCCCGTCCACGGACCGCACCGACGAGATCGCCGCCGAGCTGGTGCGCGAGGATTCCCGCGTCCACACCGTCCCCAACCCCACCGGACGCACCCCCGCCGCCCTCAACGCCGCCATCGCGGCCTCCCGTCACCCGATCGTGGTGCGGGTCGACGGGCACGGCATGCTCTCCCCGGACTACATCGCCACCGCCGTCCGCCTCCTGGAGGAGACCGGCGCCCAGAACGTCGGCGGCATCATGCACGCCGAGGGCGAGAACGCCTGGGAGGACGCCGTCGCCGCGGCGATGACCTCGCGGATCGGTGTCGGCAACGCCGCGTTCCACACCGGCGGCCAGGCCGGACCCGCTGAGACCGTGTACCTGGGCGTCTTCCGCCGCGAGGCGCTGGAGAAGGCCGAGGGGTACAACGTCGAGTTCATCCGGGCCCAGGACTGGGAGCTGAACTTCCGCATCCGCGAGGCCGGCGGGCTGATCTGGTTCTCGCCCGAACTGAAGGTCCAGTACCGCCCCCGCCCCTCCGTGCGGGCGCTCGCCAAGCAGTACAAGGACTACGGCCGCTGGCGGCACGTGGTCGCCCGCTACCACTCCGGCTCGATCAACCTGCGCTACCTCGCCCCGCCGACCGCCGTCTGCGCCATCGCCGCGGGCATCGTCGTCGGCGCGGCGGTCACCCCCTGGGCGTTCCTGGTCCCGGCCGCCTACGCCGCCGCCATCACGGCCGGTTCGCTGCCCGCGGGCAAGGGGCTGTCGCTCAAGGCCCGCGCACAGATCCCGGTCGCGCTCGCCACCATGCACATGTCATGGGGTTACGGTTTCCTCACCAGCCCGCGCTCGCTGGCCAAGCGGGTCATCGCCGGCCGCCGTCCGTCGCTGAGCGGGCAGACCGTCTGACGCCGGCCCACCGGGCCGCAGTACGTACGAGGGAGGGGCTCCACCGCGACGG
>NZ_JBHWZJ010000456.1:0-4959 GCF_042728415.1 Streptomyces sp. NPDC060198
CTCCTCCGGGAGTGCCGCCCTTCTTCGTTTCCGCCGGTGTTTCCGCCGAACGTCCCGCCCGCTCAGTCCGCGCCGAGCCTCCGCATCACCAGCCCCGTCGCCGGCTTCGGGCCGAAGGACGTGGACTTGCGCGGCATGGTGACGCCCTGTCGGGCGAGGTCCCGGACGACGGCCTCGCGTACCGGATGCATCAGGACGGCCGTCCCGCCGACGCGTTCGGCCTGCTCCACCGCGGCCACCGGGTCGTGGAGGTACGCGATGTCCTCTGCGGTGTCCGGGACGTGCCACACCCGGGCGAGCAGCGTCTCGTGCAGCACCGTCGCGTCCAGGGTGCGCCAGGTTTCGGGCCGGCCCGCCGGGACCGTGCGGGCGAGCAGGGCGGGGTCCGCCCGGTCGACGAGGCGGTACGTACCGTCGCCCGCCAGCAGATAGGCGTTGCCCTCCTCGGACGCGGCGGCGAGCGCGCCCAGCGCGCGGGACAGCGGACCCGCCACCTCGCGCACCCGGAACCACCCGTCGAGCGCTGCGAGGGCGTCGGCGGGCGCGAGCCGCCGGAGCACCCGGTGGATCGCGCGTACCTGGAGCGGGTAGCGGGCGGTGTCGACCAGGAAGACCAGGCCGAAGTCCCAGGGCCCCGGGGCGCTCTGCTCCCCCCGGAGCCGCAGATAGGTGGCCCACCGGTGGTGGCCGTCCGCGATGAGGGCCTGGCGGGGGAGGAGACCGGCGGCGGCTCCGGCCTGCTCCGCCGGATCGGTCACGGCCCACAGCCGGTGCCGCAGACCGTCCTCCGTGGTGGTCGTGAGCAGCGGTGGCCGCCGGGCCGCCCGTTCGACGACCGCCGCCGCGCCGGAGACCGTGCCGTCGCCCACGTAGGTGAGGAGCAACGGTTCGAGGTGAGCGCCGGTGGCACGCATCAGGGCCGCGCGGTCCGCCACCACGTCGTCCATCACCTCCTCGTGCGGGAGGACGATCCGGTCGGCGCTGGGGGAGAGCTCCAGGACGCCGATCAGGCCGCGCTGGAGGATGCCGTTGCCGCGCTGCTCGTAGACGTAGAGGGCGGGCTCGGGGTCGGTGGCCAGCACGCCCTCGGCGAGCCATTCGGCCAGGGTCCGGGCCGCCTGCCGGTTGCGGGCGTCCGGTGAGCCGTCCTGAGGCAGGATCAGCCGCACGATGTTGTGCGGGTCCGCCGATTCCAGGTGGTGCAGGCCGTCCGGCCGCACCACCACGTCGTACGGCGGAGAGGTCACCGCCGCGAGGCTGCCTACCCGCTCGGGGACGTAGCGCAGTCCCCGGAACGGGAACAGACGCAGCCCCTTCGCGGCGTCCCCCGATGTGTCCATCCCCGCATCGTAGGTGGGGTGGGGCGATGCGGGATGATCGGGGCAGAGGCATCGAACGAGGAGCGAACACAATGAGTCAGCAGGACAGGTCCCGGCCGCTCGGCAGCACCACGGCGCTGAGCGAGGCGTACGACACGGCTCTGCTCGACCTCGACGGGGTCGTGTACGCGGGCGGCCAGGCCATCGCCCACGCCGTCGAGTCGCTGGGAACCGCGCGGGACGGCGGGATGCACCTCGCGTACGTCACCAACAACGCGCTGCGGACCCCGGCGGCGGTGGCCGCCCACCTGACCGAGCTGGGGGTCCCCGCCGAGCCGTCGGACGTGATCACCTCCGCGCAGGCGGTCGCCCGGCTGGTCGCGGACCAGCTTCCGGCGGGCGCCCGGGTCCTCGCCATCGGAGGAGAGGGTCTGCGGGTCGCCCTGGAGGAGCGAGGGCTCGTCCCGGTCGACTCGGCGGACGACGACCCGGTGGCGGTGGCGCAGGGGTACGGCGGCCCGGACTTCCCGTGGTCGCGGTTTGCCGAGGCCTCCTACGCGGTCAACCGGGGCCTGCCCTGGTTCGCCTCCAACACCGACCTGACCATTCCCAGTGCGCGGGGCATCGCCCCCGGCAACGGCGCGGCGGTCATGGTCGTCCGGATCGCGACCGGCGCCGAGCCACAGGTCGCGGGCAAGCCGCTGCCCCCGATGCACCGGGAGACCGTGCTGCGTACCGGGGCCGAGCGGCCGCTCGTCGTCGGCGACCGCCTGGACACCGACATCGAGGGCGCGTTCAACGGCGGAGTGGACTCGCTGCTCGTCCTCACCGGAGTGACCGACGCGGCCCAGCTGGTCGCGGCGGTGCCGGAGCACCGCCCGACGTACGTCGACCGGGACCTGCGCGGGCTGCTCACCGGGCAGCCCGAGGTGACGGTGGAGGACGGTACGGCCCGCTGCGGCGGGTGGACCGCGTCCGTACGCGGGCAGGAGCTGGCCCTGGAGGGCGAGGGGGACGCCCTCGACGCGATCGACGGGCTGCGGGCGCTCTGCGGCGCCGCGTGGACCCACGGGGGCACGGAGGCGTGCGCCCTCGACGCCGGCAAGGCCGTGGCCCGCCTGGGGCTCTGACGGCGAAGCTCAGGCCGTGGGGCCCGGGCAGCCTCTCAGAGCAGCGATCTGAGCTTGAGCAGGTCCCGGAACCCCGCCTCCAGGCGGACCCGGCCCGCGCCCCACGCCTTGGCGAAGTTGAGGTCGCCGTCCACCAGCGCGACCAGGTCGTCGCCGGTCATCGCCAGCCTGATCTCGGCCTTCTCCCGGGGCGGGCCCTCGACCGTGTCGAGAACCCGGATGCGGCCGTCCGCGAGCCGGCCGGCGAACGTCACATCGAGATCCTTGATGTGACAGCTCAGCGAGCGGTCCAGGGAGGCGGCGCCGCGGACGTCGCCGTCCGCGCCCGCGAGATTGTCGGAAAGTCTGTCCAGTGCGCTGCGGCACTCTGCCATGGTCGCCATCGTGATCGACGGTACCGCAGCCCACCGGGGTAGCGTTCCCGCATGAGCGACTGGACGGCGGGGTCCGGCACGGCCCCCGCGCAGACACCCCCGGCTCCGTCCGGCGACGGTACCGACGCCCTCCGTACCACCCGCGGCGAGGAGGAGGCCGGCCCAGGCGCCGCGCCCTCCCGCACGCCCGCCGCGCCCGCCCCTCTCGGCGTCGTCCGCACACCCACGGGGAACGCGGACGTGGACGCCGCGCTGGAGCGGCTGGCCGACGCCGACCACCTCGCGGCGGACGGACACACCGAGGTGTACGAGGATGTACACCGGGGGCTGCGCTCCACGCTGACCGCGCTGGACGCCAGGCCCGCACCCGCACCCCCGTACGACAACAGGAGCTGAACGTAACCGTGGCAGGAGTGGCCCGTCGCCGCCTCGACGCAGAGCTGGTACACCGCAAGCTCGCCCGCTCGCGCGAGCACGCGAGCCAGCTGATCGCCGCGGGACGCGTCTCCGTACGCGGCCTGGTCGCGACCAAACCCGCCACCCAGGTGGAGACCAGTGCACCCGTGGTCGTGGCCAAGGACGAGAGCGACCCGGAGTACGTCTCGCGCGGCGGGCACAAGCTCGCCGGGGCCTTCGCCGCGTTCGTCCCCCTCGGCCTGGAGGTGGAGGGCCGCCGCGCGCTGGACGCCGGCGCGTCCACCGGCGGCTTCACCGACGTGCTGCTGCGTGCCGGGGCCCGGCAGGTCCTCGCCGTCGACGTCGGCTACGGACAGCTCGCCTGGTCGCTCCAGTCGGACGAGCGGGTCGTCGTCAAGGACCGCACCAACGTGCGCGAACTGACGCTCGACGACATCGACGGGCTGCCGGTGGACCTGGTGGTCGGCGACCTCTCGTTCATCCCGCTGGGCCTCGTACTGCCCGCGCTGGTGCGCTGCGCCGCCCCCGACGCCGACCTGGTCCTCATGGTCAAGCCGCAGTTCGAGGTCGGCAAGGAACGCCTCGGCAGCGGCGGAGTGGTGCGCAGCCCCGAGCTGCGCGCCGAGGCGGTGCGCGAAGTCGCCCGCCGGGCAGCGGCGCTGGGCCTCGGGGTGCGCGGGGTGACGGCCAGTCCGCTGCCCGGCCCCTCGGGGAACGTCGAGTACTTTCTGTGGCTGCGGGCCGGCGCACCCGAATTGGATCCGGCAGATGTGGACCGTGCAGTGGCGGAGGGGCCTCGTTGACGACGACGACAAGTACGGCACGAACAGTCTTTCTTTTGGCGCATACCGGCCGTCCGGCCGCGATCCGCAGTGCGGAGCTCGTGGTGCAGGGACTGCTGCGCAACGGCCTCGGCGTGCGGGTCCTGGAGGCGGAGGCGGCCGACCTGCCACTCCCGTCGACGGTGGAGACGGTCGCCGACGCGACCCCTGCCGCGGTGGACGGGTGCGAGCTGCTGATCGTGCTCGGCGGCGACGGCACGCTGCTGCGCGGGGCGGAGATCTCGCGCGCCTCGGGCGTCCCCATGCTCGGGGTCAACCTCGGCCGGGTCGGGTTCCTCGCGGAGGCCGAGCGCGACGACCTGGACCGGGTGGTCGCCCGCGTGGTGACCCGGGCGTACGAGGTCGAGGAACGCATGACGCTCGACGTGGTGGTGCACAGCAACGGTGCCGTCGTGCACAGAGACTGGGCACTCAACGAGGCGGCGGTGCAGAAGGTTTCGCCCGAAAGGATGCTGGAGGTCGTCCTGGAGATCGACGGCCGTCCCGTCACCGGGTTCGGCTGCGACGGGATCGTCTGCGCGACCCCCACCGGCTCGACCGCCTACGCGTTCTCGGCCGGCGGTCCCGTCGTCTGGCCGGAGGTCGAGGCCCTGCTGATGGTGCCGATCAGCGCGCACGCCCTGTTCGCCAAGCCGCTGGTCACCTCGCCGTCCTCGGTGCTCGCGGTGGAGGTCCAGCCGCACACCCCGCACGGGGTCCTCTGGTGCGACGGCCGCCGGAACGTCGAGCTGCCCGCCGGTGCCCGCGTCGAGGTACGGCGCGGCGCCGTACCCGTACGGCTGGCGCGTCTGCACCACGCGTCGTTCACCGACCGGCTGGTCGCGAAATTCGCGCTGCCGGTGTCGGGGTGGCGCGGCCTGCCGTAGTGACGAGGCCG
>NZ_JBHWZJ010000457.1:0-4943 GCF_042728415.1 Streptomyces sp. NPDC060198
AGCAGTGGGCGGCCACGCGCGCATCGTCTGTGAGACAGCCCGCGCGATCGAGCAGCTGAGTCACGAACGAGGGCCCCTCAGCGACCGCGACCGGCTACCCACCCGCCCACACTTACCGATCAGCGGCCGCCTCCTCGCCGCCTGCCACCCCGAAGCCAACCCGGCCTCGCCCCCGCCGACGAAACGGGATACGGCTCCCGCCGGGAAGGTCCGGTCTGCGGACGGTGTTGGGGCCGGTCTCGGGGCTGTGGCGGGGGCTGTCCGGGTTCCATCGGGCCCAGGTCGAGGCGGCCGCGGAAGCGGAGCTCGGCCGACTGAAGGGCTGGATGGGCCAGCGGGATGCGGCGGCACGAAGGGAGGCAGCGGCGCGTCGGCTCGCGTCCCGTCTCGCCGCACGGCTGGTCAAGACCGGCGGCGAGGCCTTGGTCCAGCGTCCGTACGGGTGCCTGATAGGCCGGGGCCTGATGTGGCGTCAGACGTGCGCGGGCCCGCGGTGCGACGACAGCACCCGCCTCGACACTGGTGCCGCCTGCGAGAACTGCGCCAACGTGCTCCACATCCGCCGCGCCACCGTGCCCGGATCGCGGCCGAGGTCGGCCAAGAGCTGCCCGGCCTCGATGACGCCGCCCGCCGCCAGGCCGTCGAAGAGCGGCTGCGCGCCCAGACAGCCCTCGACGCGGAGCACCTCGTACGGCGCCGCGAGGAAGCCAGCGTCCGGGAAGCCGAGCGCGAAGCGGCCCGTGCCGCCGCCCGGGAGCGGGCAGAGCTGGAGCGCCAGGCCGCTGCCGTCGCCGAGACGGTGCATCAGGCACTGGCGTGCGAGGAATGCGGGCGGACCGGGGCCGGCGGGCTCTGCGAGGCGTGCGGCTGCCGCCGCGAGACCGAGACGCTCACCGCCCAGGCCGTGCAGCTCGTCGCGGCGCGGACGCTCGGCCCGTCGGCCAGTGCCGAGGACGTCGCGGCTCTCGACACGAGGGTGCGTACGGCCGTCGACCGCAAGGTCGCCGCCGAGTGAGCGCAGTTCCTGGCGCTCTCCGACCCGGCCGACCTCGAGGAGGACCAGGAGCGCGCCGACCTCGCGGCCGCGCTCACCGCCCACAGCACCGTCCAGCAGATCGCTGGCTGAACGAGGCCAGCGCGCTGGCCTCGTTCGGCCGGACCGACGAAGCCGACACAGAAGCGGACCGGGCCTACCGGACCGAGCAGGGCCGCCGCTGGTTCCGGCATAACCCCAACGGTGAAGCCGCTGTCGCCGCTACGACAAAGGCCGCCACCACCGCCCGGAACCGCGTCGCCCAGCACCTGCTCGCGGTGCGCCTGGAGCAGGTGCGCGAGCAGGCCACCTCGGGACACCGGGCTGGGCAGGCCGGGGCCGGGTCGTGGACGGACCGGCTGCCGGAGCTCGCCGCCCGCGTTCTCGACGGTGACACCGCCGGGGTGGTGATCGCGTGACCGCCGAGTCGGAGCTGAGCGGGGTCGACCTCGCGCGCCAGGCGCTGACCGCCGCCCGGGAAGCGGCGAGGAAGAACGGCGCCGGTCGACCGAAGCCGAAGCGTCGCACCACCACCGTCGTACGGCGCGACGGCCGCGAGCCGCTCGGGCTGGGCAGCGCGATCACCCGGATGCTGACTGAGCGCGGCATGACCGGCCCGGCCGCCGGCGGCACCGTCCTCGCCCGGTTCGACGCGATCCTGACCGTGGTCTCGCCCGAACTCGTCGGCCGGGCCAGGGCTGTGGGATATGACGCGGACACCGGCCGCCTGGATGTCGTACCCGACACCCCGGCGGTCGCCACGAAACTTTGCTGGGCCGCCCCGAAGCTGAGCGCAGCCGCCAATGTCCAGGTCCCCGGAGCGGACGTCCGTACCGTGCACGTCCTGGCGCCCGCGCCCGCGACGGCCGACCCCGCTGTGGCGGCCGGACCGGCCCCGCCGACGGTGCCCGGAGGACCTGCCGTGCGCCTGCCCGCACCGGAGGGCTACCACCAGGCGCTCGCCGCCCACCGAGCCGCCCGCCCGGCGAAGACGACCGCCGACGTGATGGTCCGGGCCGCCGCCGAGCGGCAGATCCGCGAGCAGGCCCGCGAACCCGAAGCGGCCTTCGGCGACAGCCGCAAGTCCCTTGAGGAGCTCCGTACCAAGGCCGCCGCCCAGCAGTGTTCGTCTTCCAGCGATGCCGCCCGCGCCCGGGCTCTGCAACGCCTCGCCGCCGAACGCGCCGGACTCACCACGCTCGTGCCACCTGCCCCGGCCCCCGCATCCGGGCGCCTCGACCAGACCGCCTGACCCCGCCCGAACACCCACGCGTACCTCATGCGGAGTACGCATATGCCCAGTACAGAAGACGTGTTACGGCTCACGATCGGCGACCTGATGTAACGACGCAACAAGGTTGGCAAATCAGCAAGCTTGTTGGCAAGCGCCGCCGATGTGGCCCTGCGGTTACTCTGCGGAGCTGCCGCCGTCAGGCCAGAGTTGTGCGAACTCGTTCACTTCTTCCGGGGTGAGGTGGCTGGGACCCACGGCCTTCACCAGCATCGTGTCCCAGGGCCGTTTGCCGCCGCGATTCGGAGCCAACATCACCCCGACGCTGCACAGCGAATCCGGGCGCCCCATCCGTTCCCCGACCTGGTGGTGGCGCAGCATGACGAAGCTGCCGAAGCCGGCTTGCACGTATTTGTCGAAGCGGGTCGCGCACATGAAGAGCATCTGGCGGTCGCCGTCCTCTACTTCGTGGAGCTGGCGCCTGGAGCGGAACTTCACCTGGCCGTCGGGGGCTTGTTCCACGTCGTCGAGCATGTCAAGAAGGAGCTGCCCCCACTCCTCCCGCATGCTGACCGGGAGCCGGTCGAGGTCGGAGAGCACGGTGAGGCGGTCGCTCTCGGCGACGCCGTCGCGGAGCATGCTGGTGGCCACGTCTTCGAGTACGGCCCGGATGACCAGGTGGGCGTTGGTCTTCCCGGCTCCGGCCGGGACCTGGGGCAGCAGGGGTGTGGAGAAGTGACGGCCGCCAGGGCCGACGAGTTCGGTATCGATGGCCTGGGGCGGCGCGGCGGCGTCGGCCGCGGCGAGTTCGTAGTAGCGCACCGGCTCGTCGCCGAGCGCGATGGGCGGTTGTTCCGCCACCCGGAACAGGTAGTCCAGGACCGCCGTGGTCGAGCGCAGCTGGTCGAAGAGGAAGTCCCAGTCCCGGCGCGTCAGTGTCAGCGCGGGCATGCCGATCGGCTCGAACCTGGGCGCGGTCTGGTCGGGGACGTGGTTGTGGTCCAGCAGGGAGACGGCCATCCACTCGTACGCGTCGCCCGCTACCGAGAGGGTGGTGCCCCGTCCGTTGACCAGGTCTGCCGGCTGGAGACGTAGCGTGCGCACGGTTCCCTTGGCCTGTTTCATGGCCTTGGATGTCACCTTCTGGATCCAGGTCCGCTCCTCCGGGTCGGCCTTCGGCTTCACCGTGCGGCTTTTGATCTGGATGACAGCGCCGCGCTTGCCGCTGAGCAGCAGCCGGTCGCCGAGTTCGCGTTGGCCGGAGCCCTTGCGGGTGAGCGCGGACTGGAACACGAAGTCGGGCATGCCCCAGGTCGCGGCCGCCGTGTGAGCGGCCTTTTCCGCACCGAATCCCTGCTCGACGTCGGGAGGAAGGGACATCGCCGGTGGTATGCGGCGTATGTGCGTGCCGGCGGGGGTCTCAACGATCAGGCTCACGTAGTGCGGGTCGTCGGTGCTGGTGAAGCGCCACAGAGCGTCAGATAGGGTCACAGCGCTCATTCAACGCTTCTGGGTGTTCCCGGCGGGCGCATTTTCCGCCGATCAGCGCCTGGATCCGGTTGCGCACGGGACGGCGCGGCAAACGGTCCCCTGCACGGAACCGTCCGCCCTGGGGTTCCCGCGGCTCTGGTGCAAAGCCCGTGACCCATGTCGGTGGTGGTGTGGATGATGACCGGATGAGCATTGATATCGCCTGGGCCCGAGCCGAGTTGAGCAGTTTCCTGAAGCTGACCGAACTGTACGCCCCGCAGACCCCGCACGGAATGGTCATGAATTCCAGTCGGCGGTCGACCCGGGGCGGGGCGGAGGAAGTCGTCGCGAGCGCCCAGGTGGTGGAGCAGATCCTGGACCGGGTGCTGCCGCGCTGGCGCGCGGAGGTCCCCGACGGCGATAACAAGAGGGTCAACCGCTGGTGCCAGCACCGGGAGGCGGCCCAGCGGGCCGACGCCGCCCTGCTGCGCGATGCGGAGGTACACGAGCGGCTCGGCGACAATGCACCGCAGCTCAGCGCGAGCACCATGCATAGGTGGGTGTGGGACGGGGCGCGCTCGCTCTGGCACAGCGGTCACTTCCGGGAGGCCGTGACCGCGGCAGCCCGGAAGGTCAACGCGGAAACACAGAACAAGGTCGGCCGCCGGGACGCGAGCGAGACTGCTCTCTTCCAGAGCGTGTTCTCCAAGGACGCTCCCCGAGCCGGTCAGCCCCGGCTGCGACTGCGGCCCGATGACGGCAGCGACACCTTCCGCAGCGTGCAGCGTGGAGCGGCAGCCTTTGCCGAAGGCTGCTACGCCGCCCTGCGTAATCCGAACAGTCACGAGGACGGTCTGCCCGAACTGCCCGAGCACCAGGCGCTGGAGCAGTTGGCGGCGTTCAGCGTTCTGGCCCGGTGGGTCGAGGAGGCCGCGCAGTTGCCCGGTCAGGACTGACGTCAGTTCACCTGATCGCGGTCCTGCCGGACCGCGGGGTGGCCGGCCGCCCGGCGTCGAGGTGGCCGGGGCGGTGCTTCCGCCCCGGCGGTAATCGTTGTTCGCCCTCTCGGCGGCGGGTGTGGTCTGTTCGGTTACGGCTGGCTGATGGTGAGGAGGGACTTGATGGCGCGGCGTTCGTCCATGGCGGCGTAGGCGTCGGCGACGTGGTGGAGGTCGGTGGTGTAGTCGAAGACGCGTCCTGGGTTGATCG
>NZ_JBHWZJ010000458.1:0-4899 GCF_042728415.1 Streptomyces sp. NPDC060198
GACACATCATGGTGTCTGCCGCCGCTGGTACGCGCGAGTGCCGGGTGCCGTCAGGCGTCGTAGTTGCGCGCCGCCGCGGTCTCCGCGGAGCGGGCCTTCTCGGCCTCCGCCTCGCGGGCACGCTCCGCGGCGCGCTCCGCCTCGCGGTCCTTCTCCGCCTGCTCGGCGGCCTCCATCTCGGCGAAGACGTCGATCGGGGCCGGCGCCTTGGCCAGGAAGACCCAGGTGAGGTACACGGCGAGCAGGAACGGCGGGATCTTCAGTCCGACGAGCACCCAGCCGAGCTGAGCGGTGTCGGCCCACCAGTAGAGCGGGAAGAGGATCGCGCACTTGGCGAGCAGGATGAGGCCCCAGGCGTAGCTTGCCTTGGCGTAGGCGCGCTTGCGGCCGGGGTTCCTGGTCCGCCAGGAGAGGTTCTCCTTGAAGACCGGGCCGAGGATCAGCCCGATCAGCGGGACGCCCGCCAGGGTGGTGATCAGGTAGGACAGCGCCAGGCCGAGCGTGTAGAGCATGCCCGGGAGGTAGAAGTCCTTGGCCTTGCCCGTGATCATCGCGAAGACCACGCCGAAGGCCACACCGAAGACGCCACTGAACGCGTGCTTGACGGTGTCCTTGCGGACCAGCCGGACGACGACCAGCAGCAGCGAGACCGCCAGGGCGGCGACGGCCGAGACGTGCAGGTTCTTGTTGAGGGTGAAGATGGTGACGAAGAGCAGTCCGGGCAGGACGGTCTCCACCATCCCCCGGACCCCGCCGAACGCCTCGAAGAGGGCGGCCTCGGTGACCGCCCTGTTCGTCGCGTCCTGCTGATCCGTGTCCGGGGTACGGTCCCCGTCGTGCGTCGGCTTGTCGTCGGACGTCACCGGCTACTCCTTGCCCAGCGGTCGCAATTCGTATGTGGGGTTGAACAGCACCCGGCGCCCGTGGCTCATGGCGACGCGGCCCGAGACGATGAGCCGACGGCCGGGCTCGATGCCGACGATGGAGCGGCGGCCGAGCCAGACCACGTCCAACGGCGCGGTGCCGTCGAAGAGCTCCGCTTCCAGGGCGGGCACTCCGGCACGGGGTCGCAGGGTGACGGTCCGCAACGTACCAGCCACCTTGACGATCTGGCGGTCCGAGCATTCGGAGATGCGGGTGCATCCCGACGCGTGCGCGTCCTCCTGGAGCTCCTCGGACTCCAGGTCCTCCTGGGAACTGGACAGCCGGTCGAGCATGCGGCGGAAGCGCCCGGTGGACCGCTCCGCCTTCCCTGCTCTGTCGAATCGAGGAACAGCAGTCATACCCGAAGAGTACCGGTCTCGCGAGCCGGTCGCGGGCTACGGAAAACTCACCCGGACGAGTGCATGGCCATGCACCTCGCGCTGGGGCGCGCGACAGCTCAGCCGCGCTCGAACCGATAGCCCATTCCCGGCTCGGTGACGAAATGCCGGGGGTGCGAGGGGTCGGCCTCCAGCTTGCGCCGGAGCTGGGCCATGTAGACGCGGAGGTAGTTGGTCTCGGTGCCGTAGGAGGGGCCCCAGACCTCCTGGAGGAGCTGCTTCTGGCTGACGAGGCGGCCGCTGTTGCGGACCAGGACCTCCAGCAGGTGCCACTCGGTGGGGGTGAGGCGGACGTCACGGCCTTCGCGGTGGACCTTCTTGGCCGCCAGGTCGACGGTGAAGCCCTCGGTCTCGACGATCACCACGTCGTCGGCGCCGTCCGGGCCGACCGGTTCGGCCCGGCGGACCGAGGCGCGCAGCCGGGCGAGCAGCTCGTCCATGCCGAAGGGCTTGGTCACGTAGTCGTCGGCGCCCGCGTCGAGCGCCTCCACCTTCTCGTCCGAGGTGTGCCGGGCGGAGAGGACCAGGATCGGCACCCGGGTCCAGCCCCGGAGTCCCTTGATGACCTCGACCCCGTCCATGTCGGGCAGCCCGAGGTCCAGCACCACCACGTCGGGGTGGCGGGCGGCGGCGAGCTGGAGGGCGGTGGCCCCGTCGGGCGCGGCGTCGACCTCGTACTTCCGCGCCTTCAGGTTGATCACGAGGGCGCGTACGATCTGCGGCTCGTCGTCGACCACAAGCACCCGGGTCATCGCGGTCCTGCCTTTCTGCTGCTGTACGGAGAAGAGATTCTGCTGCACCCGGATGTCGGGGGTGTGACGGACGCTTCGGGCGAGGTGGTCGCCCCCGCCGTCACGGCGTCACGAGGTGACCTGCGGGGACAGGTCGGGGCTGGCGGGCACGTAGTCGGCCGCCGTCTTGAGCGTGAGCACCATGGTCATGCCGCCGCCGGGGGTGTCCTCCGCGTCGAGAGTGCCGCCCATCGACTCGGCGAATCCCCGGGCGACGGCCAGGCCGAGGCCGACCCCGGCACCGCGCGGGGCGTCGCCGTACCGCTGGAAGGGCTCGAAGATCCGCCGCTTGCCCTCGTCGGGGACGCCGGGACCCCGGTCGGAGACCCGGAGCTCGACGCGGTCGCCCAGCGTGCTGGCGGCCACGACGACGGGCGTGCCGTCCGGACTGTACTTGACGGCGTTCTCCACGACGTTGGCCACGGTCCGCTCCAGCAGGCCGGGGTCGACGGCGACCATCGGCAGGGTCTCCGGGATGTCGAGCTCGACGCTGCCCTCGGGTACGCCTCCGAGCGCCATCGGGACGACCTCGTCGAGATCGATCTCGCGGATCAGCGGGGTGACGGTGCCGGTCTGGAGGCGCGACATGTCGAGCAGGTTGCCGACCAGGTGGTCCAGGCGGTCGGCGCCGTTCTCTATGCCTTCGAGGAGTTCGGCCTCGTCGTCCTCGGACCAGGCGACGTCGTCGGAGCGCAGCGAGCTGACGGCGGCCTTGATGGCGGCGAGCGGGGTGCGCAGGTCGTGGCTGACGGCGGCCAGCAGGGCGGTCCGGATGCGGTTGCCCTCGGCGAGCCTGCGGGCCTTCTCGGCCTCGCCGACCAGGCGCTGGCGGTCCAGTACGACGGCCGCCTGGGCGGCGAACGCGCCGAGCACCCGGCGGTCCTCGGCGGGCAGCACCCGGCCGGAGAGCGCGAGCGCCATGTGGTCGCCGACGGGCATGTCCACGTCGGCATCGTCGGGGCGGGTCACCGGGCTGGGCCCGACCGATCCCGCGCAGGTCCACGGTTCGACGTCGCTCTGCCGCTCCAGCAGGGCGACGGACTCCATGGCGAAGGTCTCGCGCACCCGTTCCAGCAGGGCGTCCAGGGTGGTCTCGCCGCGCAGCACGCTGCCGGCCAGGAAGGAGAGGATCTCCGACTCCGCGCGCAGTCGTGCGGCCTGGTGGGTGCGTCTGGCCGCGAGGTCGACCACGGAGGCGACCGAGACCGCCACCGCGAAGAAGATCACGATGGCGACGATGTTCTCCGGGTCCTGCACGGTCAGGGTGTGGGTCGGTGGGGTGAACCAGTAGTTCAGCAGCAGGGACCCGGCGGCGGCGGACGCGAGTGCCGGCAGCAGGCCGCCGAGCAGGGCGGCGACCACCGTCAGGAAGAGGAAGAGCAGGACGTCGTTGGCGAGCCCGGGGCCGTCCTCCATGCTGCGCAGGAGTACGGAGAGGAGGGCGGGACCTCCGACGCCGACCAGCCAGCCCCAGATGATCCGGGCCCGGCCGAGCCGGGCGCCCCGGGCGATGGGCAGTCCTCTGCCCTTGGCGACCTCGTCGTGGGTGACGATGTGGACGTCGAGGTCGGGCCCGGACTCGCGGGCGACGGTGGCGCCCACGCCGGGGCCGTAGATGTACTGCCAGGTCTTGCGGCGGCTGGAGCCGAGGACGATCTGGGTGGCGTTGACTCCGCGCGCGAAGGCGAGGAGGGCGGCCGGGATGTCGTCGCCGATGACGTGGTGGAAGGTCCCGCCCAGATCCTCCACGAGGGTCCGCTGGACGGTGAGTTCCTTGGGCGAGGCCGAGGTGAGGCCGTCGCTGCGGGCGATGTAGACGGCGAGGATCTCACTGCCGGAGCCCTTGGCTGCCATCCGGGAGGCGCGGCGGATGAGGGTGCGGCCCTCGGGTCCGCCGGTGAGTCCGACGACGATGCGCTCGCGGGCCTGCCAGGTGGAGCTGATGTTGTGCTCGCCCCGGTACTGCTGGAGGTACTCGTCCACCCGGTCGGCGACCCAGAGCAGGGCCAGCTCGCGCAGGGCGGTGAGGTTGCCGGGGCGGAAGTAGTTGGAGAGGGCGGCGTCGAGCTTGTCGGGCTTGTAGATGTTGCCGTGGGCCATGCGGCGGCGCAGCGCCTGGGGGGACATGTCGACCAGTTCGATCTGGTCGGCGCGGCGGACGACCTCGTCGGGGACGGTCTCGCGCTGCCGGACGCCGGTTATCGACTCGACCACGTCGCCGAGCGACTCCAGGTGCTGGATGTTGACGGTCGAGACGACGTCGATGCCGGCCTGGAGGAGTTCTTCGACGTCCTGCCAGCGTTTGGCGTTGCGGGCGCCGGGGACGTTGCTGTGGGCGAGTTCGTCGACGAGGGCCACCGAGGGTGCCCGTTCGAGTACGGCGTCCACGTCCATCTCGGTGAAGACCGCCGAGCGGTACTCGATCTCGCGCCGCCGGATCTGTTCGAGGCCGTGCAGCATCACCTCGGTACGGGGCCGGTCGTGGTGCTCGACGAAGGCGACGACGCAGTCGGTGCCCCGTTCGATGCGCCGGTGGGCCTCCGAGAGCATGGCGTAGGTCTTGCCGACGCCGGGTGCCGCCCCCAGATAGATACGAAGCTTGCCGCGTGCCATGGCCCCATTGTCTTCTCTTGCGCGGGCTGCGGCCCGTGCGGCAGCCACTGACGACGCTACTCCCGGAGATCCGGGCATTTCGGATGGCGGTTGCCCCGGGTGTCCGTATTGACGGAACCCTGATGCGGGACGCCGCGTGTCCCGCCCGGCCAGGGGAGGAGGCCGGGCGGGAC
>NZ_JBHWZJ010000459.1:0-4893 GCF_042728415.1 Streptomyces sp. NPDC060198
CACCCCAAGGTGCGGGCCCCAGCTGCGTGGAACGTCTGCGCGAGATCAGGCAGGAGTGATGTTCTCGGCCTGCGGGCCCTTCTGGCCCTGGGTGATGTCGAAGTTCACCTTCTGGCCCTCCTGCAGCTCGCGGAAGCCCTGGGCGGCGATGTTCGAGTAGTGGGCGAAGACGTCAGCGCCGCCACCGTCCTGCTCGATGAAGCCGAAGCCCTTTTCCGAGTTGAACCACTTCACGGTTCCAGTAGCCATGTCAGTCTCCTTGGGGGCATAACCCGCAGATACGCACTGTGCGCATCCAACGTCGCCGTGATGATTACCCCGTCCGGGATGAATACCGGAAATACAAAACCGCACCCACCGGTGTACGACCGGCAAGAGCGCGTGAAGTTCTTGGGAACCACAACTGCAACTTCAACAACCGTAGCACGATGCAAGCAAAAGAGGGCGGTACGTAATTACGTTCCGCCCGGGGCGTCATAAATTCTCCTCGCGCATTGTCCGTAAATCTGCTTCGACGGAAGCAGATATTCAGGACTCACCGGGACCTTCGGCCCCTTCGGAGCCTCCGGAGGAGCCGGAACCGTCCGCGCGCCGGCCGCCCCGGCCCGCGCGCAGCTCCTCGTTGAGGCGGAGCGCGTCTTCGAGCTGGTCCTCCAGGATCACGATCCGGCAGGCCGCCTCCACCGGCGTCCCGCTGTCCACCAGCTCGCGGGCGCGGGCGGCGATGCGAAGCTGATAGCGGGAGTAGCGACGGTGGCCGCCCTCGGACCGCAGGGGCGTGATCAAGCGGGCGTCTCCGAGTGCCCGCAGGAAGGAGGGAGTCGCGCCGATCATCTCGGCGGCCCTCCCCATCGTGTACGCGGGGTAGTCGTCGTCGTCCAGCCGGTCGACGACGTGCTGTGTGGCTTCCGGGGGCATAGCACCTCTTCCGGGACCACGCGGGAGACCGGGAGGGCGGCCTGTCCGCTCCCCGGGGACGCCTGCGAGTCCCAGAACACTTGTGTCCAGATCAGTCACGTCTATCGTAGCCGCGACAGTTTTTCCCGTCTCGTGGAGCGAGGCTTTCTCCGCCTCCTGGCTGCCCCGCCCACGCATCCGTCGGGGCGTCCGGGATTACTCGCGCCACCACTTCCCGGGCCTGCCCTCTCGCGCGCCGGACGACCGACCGGACGGTCGAACTGAGCTGACCTACCGGTCAGTTGTCGCCGGACGCGGGGCGGGCCATAATGCACACGTAGCCCTTCACGCATCCCCCGTCGTGAAGGGCTACGTCATGTTTCCGGCCCCGAACCCGGCCGTGTCCGGGGCTACTTGGCGAGGGCCCGCACGGTGGCCCACCCGGTGGCCCACGCCGTGGTCCACGCGGTGGACGCGGGTTGCGTTTGCGGGCCGTGCGCAGGGCCGGTTACGTGGAACGCGTACGAGTCCGGGCCGCGCGCACGGGTCCGGCCGGTGCCGTCAGGAGGGACGCGCAGATGTCCGGAAAGAGGTCCCGGAAGGCCGTGACGCCGCAGAGGCACGGCACCCACGGAAAGCATGGGAAGCAGGAGGAGTCCGGCGACTTCGGGGGCGCCGAGGGGTCGGGGAAGTCCGCCGCGTCGGGACCCTCCAAGGGGCGCCTGCTGCTCAAGGTCGGCACCGGGGGCCTCGCGATCTTCCGCGCGGTCAAGCGGGTCCGCCGCACCACGGGGCGGGCGGACAAGCTGCTCGCCGCCGACGCCGTCGCGGGCCTGCTGCCGATGATCACCGCGATCGCCATCGTGGTGCGCCAGCTGCGGCGTAAACCGCAGTCCGCGCACACCACTCCTTAGGGCAGTTTCCGGGGGCGCGTCGGGCTCGTGGGGGCCGGAATCCGGCGGAATGGCCCCGGTGCCCCCGCCCGGCCGGGGTACGACTGGTCCGTGTCCACCTTCGAGATCACCACCGCGAGCGCCGACGACATGCCCACCCTGGCCGCCTGGGCCCACGAGGAGGGATGGAACCCGGGGCTCGCCGACGAGATCCCCTTCTTCACCGCGGACCCCTGCGGCTTCCTCCTCGGCCGGCTCGACGGGGAGCCCGTCACCTCCGTGTCGGTCGTCCGCTACGGCTCCGGCTATGCCTTCCTCGGCTTCTACCTCACCCGCCCCCACCTGCGCGGGCAGGGTTACGGCCTGCGCACCTGGCGGGCCGGTACGGCGCGCCTCAGCGGGCGCACCATCGGGCTCGACGGCGTACCCGACCAGCAGGCCAACTACCGCAGGTCGGGTTTCCGCACGGAGTGGGGCAACGCGCGGTACGAAGGGTTCCCGGCGGCCGGGGCGGTGCTGCCGCCGGGGCTGCGGCTGGCCGACGCCCGCTCGGTGCCCTTCGACCGGCTGGCGGAGTACGACCGGCGGTTCTTCCCGGCCCCGCGCGAGGCGTTCCTCGCGGCGTGGATCACCGCTCCGCGGCGGACGGCGCTCGTCGTGGTGCGGGAGGAGGACGGCGCGGTCGAGGGGTTCGGTGTGGTGCGGGCCTGCCGTGCCGCGTCCCGGGTGGGCCCGCTGTACGCGGCTTCGCCGGACGTGGCGGCGGTGCTGCTCGGCGCCCTCGCCGCCGCCGCGCCGGGGACGCCGGTGGCGGTGGACGTGCCCGACATCAACCCCGTGGGGGTGCGGCTGGCGGAGCAGCTGGGGCTGGAGCCGTCGTTCGGGACGGCCCGGATGTACGCCGGGCCGGTACCCGAGTTCGACCGGGGCGGGGTGTACGGGCTCACCAGTCTGGAGTTGGGCTGAGGCGCGGCCGGCTCAAGCGTGTTGCGGAAGTGGCGCCGTCCGCCCGGAGGGGCGGGTCCGGCGGCGTCCGGTGCGTGCGATCGCACGGCGGAGGGCCGCCCCGATACTGGACGTACCGGGGTGATCCCGACAACGCGGCGAGCGTGCGTGCCGGGCGCGTCGCCGGACAGGCGGGACTTCACCACACGGCCCAGCCGCGCGTCAGCCCCCGATCACACGTGGTCCGGCGGCGGGGCGGGGGCCGTCGACGAGTTTCGGCCCGGTCGGGCGGAAGGGCCGCCGGGTCCTGGCGGAGTCACTCGTCCACCGGCCGATTCCGACGTCCTCCCGGATGCGCGAGGCGAGGACGGCGATGTCGTCGTCGGCGCCCTCGCCGAACCGGTCGATGGCCTCGTCCAGCAGGTCTTCCAGGTCGCCGCTCTCCGGCATGGTCAGCGTCGAGAGGCGCCGTACGGAGACGTCGATGTCCTCGCCCCGGCGTTCCACCAGCCCGTCGGTGTACATGAAGAGGACGGTGCCGGGGCCGCACGGCACGGCGTCGGTGCGGTAGCCGCCGAACCCCATGCCCAGCGGCGGGCCGGGCTTCACGGGCACCACCCGTGAGCGGTTCGTGCCGGGGTCGATGAAGACGGGCGGGAGGTGTCCGGCGCTCGCCACCTCGCACATCCCGGCGTAGCGGTCCACCACGGCGAGCAGGCAGGTGGCGGCCCGGTCCAGGCCCGATCGCTGCACCATGGCGTCGAGTTGCTCCAGGATGCGGTGCGGGGGCAGGTCCTCGCCCGCGAGCAGCCGCAGCAGCGAGCGGTAGTGGCTCATCGCCACCGCGGCCTCCACGCCGTGCCCCATGACGTCGCCCATCGCCTTGAGGTGGCGCCCGTCGTGCAGGGGTACGACGTCGAACCAGTCGCCGCCCACCACCGCGCCCCGGTCGGCGGGCAGATAGCGGGTGGCGACCTCCACGTGCGGGTGGGCTCCGCGCGGTTCGGAGAGCAGGGAGGCCTGGAGCTCGCGGGCGATGGTGTGTTCGCGGGCGTAGCGGCGGGCGTGGTCGAGGTCGGTGGCGGCCCGGCCGGCGAGTTCCTTGGCGACGAGCACGTCCTCGTCGTCGAAGGGCCGCGATTCCTTCGAGCGGACCAGGCTCAGTGCCCCGAGGGACACGCCCCGGGCGGCGAGCGGGACGACGAGGGCGGTACGCAGGCCGGAGGCGCGGTAGGCGGCGATCAGGTCGGCTCCGGCGTCGGCACGGCCGAACTCGCTCCCTTCCCCCAGGTCCATGACGACGGGCTCGCCCGCGGCCAGGCACCGGGAGACGGTCGCGTCCTCCGCGTAGTCGATGTACTCGCCCGTGTTGCTGAAGACCGCGGCTCCGTCCTGGTAGGCGGGGGCGGCGGCGAAACCGGCGCGCCGCATCCGCAGGACGCCCGGCGGGGCCTGGCGGACGGTGTGCCCGATGTCGGGCGGGAAGACCTCCACCGCGGCGAAGTCGGCGAGTGCGGGGACGACGAAGCGGGCGAGTTCCTGGCAGGTGGTGTCCATGTCGAGAGTGGTCCCGATGTTGACAGCGGCCGTCGAGAGGAGTGTGAGGTGCCTGCGGGCGCGTTCGAGGTCCCGTTCCTCGTTCTTGACCTCGCTCATCTCCACCAGGACGCACAGGACACCGACCGGAGCCCCGTCCTGCTCCAGCCGGTGGTAGGCGGCCTGCCAGTAGCGCTCCTCGTGCCGGGAGACGCCCCAGGACTGGCCCTGGGTCATGGACGTGCGGGGCTTACCGTCCCGGAGGACGAGGCGCATGACGTGGTCGCGGACGTCGAGTTGCGGCAGCACCTCCTGGACCGTGCGGCCGAGGTGGGCGGCGACGGAGAGGCCGTTGAACGCTTCGAGGGCCGGGTTCACGTAGACGTACCGCAGACGGGTGTCGAAGACCGCCACCCCGACGGGGGAGCCTTGGGCGAAGGCGGCCACGGCGTCGAGGCCGGCCGGGGCGACCACGTCCGGGCCGGGGCCCCCGGGGGGCTCGGGCGGCGGTCGCTCGTCGGTTCTGCCCTCCACCGGAATCTCCCGCCGTCGTCGCCCGCTCGCTCCTGGTCTGCCGGATTACCATCGTCTGCCGCGCCCGGGGGCCCCGCATCCGCAGACG
>NZ_JBHWZJ010000460.1:0-4880 GCF_042728415.1 Streptomyces sp. NPDC060198
GTGCGGGGGAGATCCGGCGGGGCTGCTCGTCAGAGCAGCTGCCAGAGGTGGTCGTCGGTGCCGTTGTCGTCGTACTGGACGACATGGGCGCTGTCGGCGAGGGACATCAGATCCACGCCGAGCACCTTGTCCGAGTGCCGGTTGCGGATGCGGTACCAGCCGTCGCCGTTCGGCACGAGCTGCCAGAGGTGGTCGTCGGTGTCGCTGTCGTCGTACTGGACGACGTGGGCGCTGTTGGCCGTGGACATCAGATCGACGCCGAGCACCTTGCCGGAGTGCTGGTTGCGGATGCGGTACCAGCCGTCGCCGTTGGCGACCAGCCGCCAGAGGTGGTCGTCGGTGCCGGTGTCGCCGAACTGCACCACATGGGCGCTGTTCGTGGTCGACATCCCGTCCACGCCGAGCACCTTGCCCGAGTTCTTGTTGGCGATCCGGTACCAGCGGTCCGCCAGCCAGGGCGCCGCGTCCGGAGCGGCCGTCGGGAAGGACGTGATCCGCAGCCGCGCCGCCCCCATCGGGACGAGGGTGACCTGCTCGACGGGCTCGGTGCTGCGCGCCGGGCTCTGCTGGAGCGGCGCCACCACGTGCTCGTCGTCGGCGCTCCACTCGGGGATGCGGCGGGCGCGCGCGGTCAGCGTGAGCGGGGTTCCGGCCAGGGTGAAGGGGTTGGTGCCGGCCGTCAGCCGGGCGGACCGCTCACGCGCACGGGAGAGCGGGGCCGCGGTGGCCTGAGGCAGCGCGCCGTCCAGCACGAGCCCGTAGTTCCACGGGGTGGTGGCGTGCACCGCGTACTCCGGGAACTGGTCGGTGCCGCCGATACGCTCGTAGCTCTCGCCGATCCGGAGCGAGTACGTGAGCGGCCCGCGGTCGATGCTCACCGAACCGTGGTTGTCCGCCCAAGTGCGCACGGTGGTCTGCTGCGGGAAGCGGAGCGTGACCTTGTCGCCGTTCTTCCAGGTGCGGTCGACGCGGGTGAACGCGGGGCCCGCCGGGGCGGTGACGCGCTGGCCGTTGACCCGGATCTCCGGCGCGGAGCACCAGGCCGGGACACGCAGCACCAGCGGGAACTTCACCTGCTTCGGGGTCTTCAGAGTGAGCGTCACCGTGTCCGTGAAGGGGTAGTCGGTCTCCTCGGTGATGGTGACCTGGGTGCCGTCCGCGACCGCGGCCGTCACCTCGCTGGCCGCGTACATCGCTGCCGCCAGCCCGCCGTCGGGGGTGGCGAGCCAGAGCTCTTCGAGGAAGTACGGCCAGCCCATGCCGTAGTTGTGCGGGCAGCAGCGGTACTGGTCCACGCCCGGCAGGAACGCCTGCATCGCGAAGCCGTTCTGGAACTGCCGGTCCCGTTTGGGCTCGTTGTCCAGATCGACGCTGTTGGCGCTGGTGATGTAGTGGATCGCCTTGCCCGAGGGATCGAGCGAGGCGGGCAGCGAGTTGAAGGCGAGATCCTCGCAACGGTCCGCCCACAGCGGGTCGCCCGTGATCCGGGTGAGCAACTGGTGGCTCGCCATGAACTCCACGATGCCGCAGGTCTCGAAGCCCTGGCGCGGATCACCGTGTCCCGCACGGGCGTTCTCGTCGCCGGCGATCCCGCCACCGGGGAACTGCCCGTACTGGCCCATCGCCTTGGCGTACGTGCCGTAGGTGTCCTTGGTGTCCTGTGCCGAGCCGCTGCGCAGCGCGTACTGGGCGGGCTCGCGGAAGCCCTGGGCGATGTTGACGTTGTGCGGGTTGACCAGGTTGTCGCCCCAGTCGGCGCCGTTCTGGTGGATCTTGTCGGCGAGGTCGAGCAGGAAGGTGTCGCCGGTCCGGTTGAACAGCCAGAAGACACTGTCCAGCCCGTCGCCCCAACGCAGAGCGATCCAGCTGGTGTTGAAGGCGCCGGGGCCCTGGGCGTTCATGTACCGGAAGAACCGGCTGAGGAAGGGGATCACCCGGGTGTCGCCGCTGTACTCCTGCCAGGAGCGCAGCGCCTGGATCAGCGGGAGGAACGGCCAGAAGTCCGGGCCGCCGTTGAGCGAGGTGCGCAGCGCCTTGGGGCCGAAGAACCCGTCCGACTGCTGTGTGGTGAGGATCGCGTCGATCCAGCGCCGGGTGGCGGCGAGCGCCTTCGCGTCGCCGGTGACGATCGCCAGGTCGGTGTATCCCCGCAGCCAGTAAGGGACTTCCTCCCAGCCGCCCTGGTCGGTGTGCACCCAGCCGGAGGTGTCGAAGTCGAGGAAGTGCGAGAACTCCTCGTAACGCCCGCAGAGGCCGTCCAGTTGGAGTTGGAGCTGCCCGGCGAGCCAGCCTCGTGCCTTGACCCGGCCGGGCGGCAGCTTCAGGAACGCGGTCGGGTGCAGCGGCGCGGCGTTCGGGGCGTAGTGGCCGCCGCGCGCCACCGGCGCCACGTGGCCCGCCGCGGTCGCGGTGGTGGCCCAGCGGCCCATGGCGGCGGTCGAGGCGGCGGTGACCAGGGCGCTGGTCACGAAGTGCCGACGGTTCAGGGGCATGTGGAAGCTCCACTTCTGCTCTCTGCGGCAGCCTCGTTCCGCGCCCTGGTGCGACGACTTGGGCGCATGGCGAAGAAGGCTGTCGCGTTCCGGTGCGGTGGTGCGACAACTTCTATGCAACGTTGGAAAAATGATGTCGGCGGTATGACAGCACGCCGTCAAGCCGGTGTCCAGAGATCGCGCAGCGGTTGGTGCGGGGGGTGTCGGCCACCCGGTCCGGAGAAACGGATGGAGTGGACGACGGATGCGGTGGTGAGATGGGGGGATGCGGCAAGACGACTCGACAACGGTCGACCGGGGGCAGTACCAGGACGCGGTGACGCCCTGGGAGACCGATACGTGGCGGGAGGCGGCCCTCGCGTGGGTGGAGAGCGGGCTGGCGGCCCATGGGCTGCGCGTGGCGGGCAGGCGATCGGTGCGGCTGCGGCCGTGGTCCGTGCTGGTGCGGATTCCCGTCGAGGAGCAGGGAGTCGTGTGGTTCAAGGCCAACCCGCCCGCGAGTGCCTTCGAATCGGGGCTCACCGAAGCTCTGTCGCGCTGGGTTCCCGGGCAGGTGCTGAAGCCGATCGCCGTCGAAGCGGAGCGGGGATGGTCGCTCCTTCCTGACGGAGGGCCGCTCTTCCGGGACGCTCTGGACCGTGGCACGGCGGGGCTGCCGGACTGGCAGGACATGCTCCGCCAGTACGCCACGATGCAGCGTGAGTTGACACCTCTCGCCGGGGAAATGGAATCGCTCGGTGTCCCGAACGGACGGGTGGCGGTCCTGCCCGAGGTCTTCGATCGGGTGGTGGGGGAGAACCCGGCGCTGGAGCAGGAGGACCGCAAGGCCATGCGGGAACTCCGTCCGCGTCTGGCGGACTGGTGTGCCGAACTCGCGGGCGTGGGCATCGCCGACACGCTCGACCATTCCGATCTGCACGACGGCCAGTCGTTCTTCCCCGGGCCGGGCCGCTTCACCTTCTTCGACTGGGGCGACGCGGCGATCTCGCACCCCTTCTGCAGTCTCCTGATTCCTGGGCGTGCGGTCCGCGAGCGCTACGGCCCCGAGGTGCTGCCGCGCCTTCGTGACGCCTACCTGGAGCCGTGGACGGGAGGCGGCCACACCACCGCTGAGTTGCGACGCGCTGTCAGCCTCGCGTGGCGGGTCGGAGCGATCGGCCGGGCCTGCTCCTGGGGCCGCCTCTTCCCCGGGGCGGACGGCGGCGCGGTCGACCCCGGAGGCGCGGACAGTGCGCGCTGGCTGCGGGAACTTCTCGTGGAGCCGCCTCTCTGACGGAGGAGGAAGCGGCGGGGGAGGCGGTCCGTCATCATTTCGGGCACCGGGTGAACATCGGAACGCCGGACGCGCCCTCGTGGCGAGAACGGCGTACGGACCGCCAAGGGCCGCCACGGTGCCGTGCAGGCGCTGTGCCGCGCGGGATGGCCGGATTCTCCGGTCGTGTGATTTCCGGCGGGTGCCGGGCCTGGCCAGGGTGCCGGAGGCGTCTGTGGCACCCTGCCCGCTCAGGAGGAGACGGGCGTGCGCGACAGCGCGGTACGCAGGGCGAAGAACCCCAGCAGGCCGCCTGCCGCGAACCGCTGGGCGGTCATGACGCGGGGCCTGGCGGCCAGGAACCCGGACAGCCGTGCCGCGCTCAGCATGATCAGAGCGTTCACGGTGATCCCCACGATGATCTGCACACCGCCGAGCTGGAGGAGCTGGGCCCAGGACGGACCCGCGTGGGGGTCCAGGAACTGAGGCAGCAGGGCGGCGTACAGCAGCGCGATCTTGGGGTTGAGCAGGTTGGTCAGCAGCCCCGTCGAGAACAGCCGGGCGTCGGAGACCGGAGGCAGGTCTCCGGCCGGGTCGAAGGGCGACCGCCCGCCGGGCTTGAGCATGCCCCAGGCGAGGGAGGCCAGATAGGCGGCCCCGGCGAGCTTGACCACCGTGTACGCCACCGGCACGGCGGCGAACAGCGCGGACAGGCCGGCGGCCGCGGCCAGCAGGTAGCAGACGAAGCCCACGGCGGTCCCGCCGAGGCTCACCAGGCCCGCCCTGCGGCCCTGGGTGATCGCGCGGGACGCGAGGTGGATCATGTTCGGTCCCGGGGTCACGGCCATGCCCAGTTCGACCAGAGCCACCCCTCCCACTGCGGACAGAGCTATCACGGTCGTTCTCCTGATGGTTCGTCGGTCTCGGGTGCGGCCCCGGATCGGGGCCGGGCCGGCCGGTGTGGACGACCGCGCACCTGCACGGGTGTGTGCTTCGCGCACCGAAGTCGCGCACCGAAGGATACGGCCTCGCCCTGGGCGCGACGGTGTGCGCTGCGGCTGCCCAACTCCCCACGAGCAGGCCGAGGACGCCGAGCGGGACTCACCGCGAATACCGGCGGCCGGCACCCCGTACAC
>NZ_JBHWZJ010000461.1:0-4875 GCF_042728415.1 Streptomyces sp. NPDC060198
GTCGAAAGTCCCGCCTGTCCGGCGGGCGGACGGCGCCACTTTCGACACACGCCCTTGGGCCGGGTGCCAGGCGTACGGATCAGAGTCCGTAGCGCTCCCGGGCCTCCTTGATCGCGGAGGCCGGGATCTCGCCCCGCTTGGCGAGCTGGGCCAGGGCCGCGACGACGACCGACTGCGCGTCGACACCGAAGTGGCGGCGGGCCGCGTCACGGGTGTCGGAGAGGCCGAAGCCGTCCGTGCCGAGCGAGGACCAGTCCTGCTCCACCCACTGGCTGATCTGGTCCGGCACCTGCCGCATCCAGTCGCTGACCGCGAGCACCGGACCGGGAGCACCGGCCAGCGCCTGCGTCACGTACGGCACCCGCTCCTCGCCCCGGAGCAGCGCGGCGTCGGCGTCCAGCGCGTCGCGGCGCAGCTCGCCCCACGACGTGGCGGACCAGACGTCGGCGGTGACGCCCCAGTCGGCGGCCAGCAGCTCCTGGGCCTGAAGGGCCCAGTGGATGGCGGTACCGGAGGCCAGCAGCTGCAGGCGCGGCGCGTCGGCGTTGACCGGCGTGCCCTCCTTGAAGCGGTACAGGCCCTTGACGATGCCCTCCTCGACGCCTTCCGGCATCGCGGGCTGGGGCTTCGGCTCGTTGTAGACCGTCAGGTAGTAGAAGACGTTGGAGTCCTCGCCCTCGACGGGCTCGCCGTACATCCGGCGCAGGCCCTCCTTGACGATCACCGCGATCTCGTACGCGAAGGCCGGGTCGTAGTTGAGCGACGCCGGGTTCGTGGCCGCGATCAGGTGCGAGTGGCCGTCCGCGTGCTGGAGGCCCTCACCCGTCAGGGTCGTACGGCCCGCGGTGGCGCCGACGATGAAGCCCTTGCCGAGCTGGTCGGCGAGCTGCCACATCTGGTCGCCGGTCCGCTGCCAGCCGAACATCGAGTAGAAGATGTAGAACGGGATCATCGTCTCGCCGTGCGTCGCGTACGACGTGGACGCGGCGATGAAGTCCGCCATGGAGCCGGCCTCGGTGATCCCCTCGTTGAGGATCTGGCCGTCCTTGGCTTCCTTGTAGTACATCAGCTGGTCGCGGTCGACCGGCTCGTACGTCTGGCCCAGCGGCGAGTAGATGCCGGCCGACGGGAAGAGCGACTCCATACCGAAGGTACGGGCCTCGTCCGGGACGATCGGAACCCAGCGCTTGCCGGTCTCCTTGTCCCGCATCAGGTCCTTGGCGAGGCGGACGAAGGCCATGGTGGTGGCCATCTCCTGCTTGCCGGAACCCTTCTTCAGCGCGGCGAACGCGCGCTCGCCGGGCTGCGGCAGGGCCGCGGCGTGCACCCGGCGGGCGGGGGCGGGGCCGCCGAGGGCCGCGCGGCGCTCCTGGAGGTAGCGGACCTCGGGGGAGTCGGCGCCGGGGTGGCCGTAGGGCACCACACCGCTCTCGAAGGCGCTGTCCGGGATCGGCAGGCCGAGCAGCTCGCGCATGTCCTTGAACTCGTCCAGGGACAGCTTCTTCATCTGGTGGTTGGCGTTCTTGGACTCGAAGCCCTTGCCCAGCGTGAAGCCCTTCACCGTCTGGGCGAGGATCACGGTCGGGCCGCCCTTGTGCTCCAGGGCCGCCTTGTACGCCGCGTAGACCTTGCGGGCCTCGTGACCGCCGCGCGAGGTGTAGAAACACTCGGCGATCTTCGCGTCGGTGAGCAGCTTCGCCAGCTCGACGAGCGCGGGCTCGGCGCCGAAGAAGTGCTCGCGGATGTACGCGACGTCACGGGTGGCGTAGGTCTGGAACTGCGCGTCCGGGACCTCGCGGAGGCGGCGGACCAGCGCGCCGGTGGTGTCGAGCTGGAACAGCTCGTCCCACGCGTTGCCCCAGAGCGTCTTGACGACGTTCCAGCCGGCCCCGCGGAAGGCGCCTTCCAGCTCCTGGACCACGCGGAAGTTGGCGCGGACCGGGCCGTCGAGACGCTGCAGGTTGCAGTTGATGACGAAGGTCAGGTTGTCGAGACCCTCACGGGCGGCGAGCGCCAGGGCGGCCGTCGACTCGGGCTCGTCCATCTCGCCGTCGCCCAGGAAGGCCCAGACGTGCGAGTTCGACGTGTCCTTGATGTTGCGGTTGGCCAGGTAGCGGTTGAAGCGCGCCTGGTAGATGGCCGACAGCGGGCCGAGGCCCATCGACACGGTGGGGAACTCCCACAGCCAGGGCAGACGCCGCGGGTGCGGGTAGGACGGCAGGCCGTCGCCGCCCGACTCCTGACGGAAGTTGTCGAGCTGCTGCTCGCTCAGACGGCCGTCGAGGAAGGCGCGGGCGTAGATGCCGGGGGAGGCGTGGCCCTGGATGTAGAGCTGGTCACCGGAGCCGTCCCCCTCCTTGCCGCGGAAGAAGTGGTTGAAGCCCGTCTCGTACAGCCAGGCCGCGGAGGCGAAGGTGGCGATGTGGCCGCCGACGCCGTACTTCGCCCCACGCGTCACCATGGCCGCCGCGTTCCAGCGGTTCCACGCGGTGATGCGGGATTCCATCTCCAGGTCGCCGTCGAACTCGGGCTCGGCGGCGGTCGGGATGGAGTTGACGTAGTCGGTCTCCAGCAGCTTGGGCAGCGCGAGACCGGCGCCTTCGGCGTGTTCGAGAGAACGCCTCATCAGGTACGCGGCGCGATGCGGCCCCGCGGCCTTGGTGACGGCGTCCAGAGAGGCCGCCCATTCGGCGGTCTCTTCGGGGTCGCGGTCCGGGAACTGGTCGAGTTCGCTCGGACGCTTTCCTACGGGGTCGGTCATGATCGCCGCCTTCCGGAGTGGGAGGGGGTGGAGAAATCCCTGGCTGGCAGGACAGGGCGACGGGCCGGTGGGCCCGCGGAGAACTGTAAATCCCTGATCGATGATCGATCAAAGGGTTGGAGGGGAAAACTTCTCGATATGAAGAAAATGGCATGGGGTGCCGCCAAATGGGGCACGGAGTGACGGGATTAAACGGTGTAAAACGGTCACGATCTGCTCGAAAGAGCGATGCCGGTGACGGATGGGAAACCTGGCGGCAATGCGGACGTGAGAAACAACAAGTAGGGGCCCCGCCACGGTCCGCCCGTCCGAGCCGCACGGACGGTGCTCGCGGATACCGGCGCTCAGGCGCGCGGCGCGCAGCCCAGCACGTGCGCCTTGACCAGCGACCCGATCTGCGGATCCTGCCGCAGGAACGCGTCGATGAGCGCCTCGTGCTCCTCCGCGTACGACTTCTGCACCGTGCCCAGCCAGCGGATCGACAGGGCCGTGAACACCTCGATGCCCAGCCCCTCCCACGTGTGCAGCAGCACCGCGTTGCCGGCCGCCCGCACCAGCTCCCGGTGGAAGCCCACCGTGTGCCGCACCTGCGCCTCCCCGTCGGCCGCCCGGTCGGCCTCGTAAAGGGCGCTCACGTGCGGCTGGAGGGCCGAGCAGTCCGTGACGAGGGCGGGGGCCGCCAGCTCCGCCGCGATCTGCTCCAGACCCGCTCGCACGGGGTAGCTCTCCTCCAGGTCCGCGGCCGTCAGATTGCGGACCCGGACGCCCTTGTTGGGCGCCGACTCGATCAGCCGCAGCGTCTCCAGCTCGCGCAGTGCCTCCCGTACCGGCGTCTGGCTGACCTCCAGCTCGGTGGCGATCCGCCGCTCCACGATGCGCTCGCCCGGCTTCCAGCGCCCGCTGACGATCCCGTCCACGATGTGCTCGCGGATCTGCTCGCGCAGCGAGTGGACGACGGGCGGGGTCATGAGGTGCTCCTTCGGGCGAACCGGTGCCGCCTGGGACCGGCCACGGCCGCTGAGGCCCGTGGTGTTGACCGGCAGTGACCGCCGGATACCCCGTAGACAATACGGCGGCGCCCCCGCCCGGGAGGTGGTCCGGACGGGGGCGCCGCTGGTGAGGCTCGTTACAGCAGGATCGTTCAGAGGCCGAGCTCGACCTCGAACTCACCGGCCTCCAGGATCGCCTTGACCGAGGTCAGGTAACGGGCGGCGTCCGCGCCGTCCACCAGACGGTGGTCGTAGGAGAGCGAGAGGTACGTCATGTCACGGATGCCGATGACGGTGCCCTCGGCGGTCTCGATGACGGCCGGGCGCTTCACCGTGGCACCGATGCCCAGGATGGCGGCCTGGTTCGGGGGCACGATGACGGTGTCGAACAGCGCACCGCGCGAACCGGTGTTGCTGATGGTGAAGGTCGCACCCGACATGTCGTCCGGGGTGAGGCCGCCACCGCGGGCCTTGCCGGCCAGCTCGGCGGTCTTCTTCGAGATACCGGCGATGTTCAGGTCGCCCGCACCCTTGATGACCGGGGTCATCAGACCCTTCTCGGCGTCCACGGCGATGCCGATGTTCTCCGAGTCGAAGTACGTGATGGTGCCCTCGTCCTCGTTGATCCGGGCGTTGATGACCGGGTGGGCCTTCAGCGCCTGGGCCGCCGCCTTCACGAAGAACGGCATCGGGGACAGCTTGACGCCCTCACGGGCGGCGAACGCGGCCTTCGCCTGGTTGCGCAGCTTCATCAGCTTGGTGATGTCGACCTCGACGACCGAGGTCAGCTGGGCCTGCGAGTGCAGCGCCTTCATCATGTTCTCGCCGATGACCTTGCGCATGCGGGTCATCTTGACGGTCTGACCGCGCAGCGGCGACGCCTCCAGCTTCGGCGCCTTGGGGGCGGCCGGAGCGGCGGCGGCAGCGGGGGCCGGAGCGGCTGCGGCGGCCTTGGCGGCCTCCGCAGCGGCGATGACGTCCTGCTTGCGGATACGGCCACCGACGCCGGTGCCCTTCACCGCGCCCAGGTCGACGCCGTTCTCCGAGGCGAGCTTGCGGACCAGCGGCGTGACGTACGCGCCGTCGTCACCCGAGGTCGCGACCGGGGTGACCGGGGCCGGAGCG
>NZ_JBHWZJ010000462.1:0-4854 GCF_042728415.1 Streptomyces sp. NPDC060198
CGCCGTTCTGCGATTGCGGACGGACGCGCGCGTGGGTCGGGCGGGTCCCCCCACGGGCGGAACACCGGGCCGGTCCGCCCCGCCGGACCGGTCCGGCGGGAAGGACGAGTGCGTCAGGCAGCCGGCACGGTGTCCTCGAAGGTCTTGCCCGCCGCCCGGTAGGCGGCGATCTCCGCGGTGACCTGGGCCGGGGTCAGCACCTGGTCCTTGACGTGCAGCATCCAGTCGACCTTCTGGTCGTAGGCGCGCGGGGTGGTGCTGGTCTGGCCCGCGAGGTCGATCAGCCACTGGTTGAAGTTGATGGACATGGGCCGCTCCGGCAGGTAGCGGGAGTCGTGGCGGCCGAACTCGACGCCGTCGATGTAGTAGACGATGGCGGTGTTGTCGATGGTGAGCACGAGGTCGTGCCAGCCCGCGTAGCTGGTCCGTGATTCGGAGTGCTGGTTGACCGCCTCCCACGGGTCGGGGCGGTAGGTCTCCCAGGACGTGGTGTAGAGGATGTTCGAGGGCTCGCCCCAGCCACCGTTGGGCAGGTACTCGAAGTCGTACTCGGCGTAGTCGTCGGCCATCGGGGCCTTGAGGTCGTTGATGGTGAAGAAGGTGCTGACGAGGTGGTCCCCGTCCGGTCCCGACTTCGGGGCATCGGCGAACCGCACCCGTGCCGCGTAGGTGCCGTTGCGGAACTTCGTCGCCTTGGTGAGGACTTCGCTCTGTTCGGTGCTCTCCGCCGTACCCGCGGTGGAGGTCTCCAGGTTCATGATCGAGTTGGTCCCCTCCTTGGCGAAGGTGACGTTCTCGGCCGGCCAGCTCGCGCCCGGCACTCCGGGACCACCCGAGTTGGAACGCACGTTCCAGCCGTGGGTGCCGATCGCCGGGTCGCTGTACGACGTGTAGTTGAAGTCGTCGAAGAGCCGTGGCCCGTCGGCGGGCGGGTCGGTCGGGTCGGTGGGGTCGGTTCCCGGGTCGTTGCCGGTGGGCGCCGTGCCCCACACCTGGGTACCGCCGACGGTCGCGGTGACCTTGGACCAGTTCGCGTACGAGGTCTGCCCGGACCCGAAGGAGTAGTCGTCGGCCTGGTTCAGCGCCTGCCAGTTGGAGCGGTAGAACCGCAGCTGCATGTCTCCGGTGTCCGCGCCCGGTGCGAGCGAGCCGGCGCCGGCGGTGAAGCCGATCTCCAGGTACCGGTCGGCCGTCGCGGTGGGGTTGGCCAGTGTGCCGAAGGTCCCGGTGATGTTGGCGCACCCCTTGACCGCCCAGGAGCAGGCGTAGGTGTACGAGGCCCCGGAGTCCGCCTTGAAGTAGTAGCGGATCTTGACCTGGGCGAGAGAGACGGACGCGCTGCCGGTGTTGACGGCCTTGAACCAGGGTTCTGCCTGGTCGGAGCCCGCGGAGCTCTGCCGGTACTGGATCGTCAGGGGCTCGCCCGCCGCAGTGGCGGGAACGGCCGCCAGGGTGGCGCAGCCGAGGCCCGCCAGCGCGGTGGCGGCCAGTGCGACGCGGACGCGGGAGACGCCGCGGCGGGGGGTGCGTGCTCTTCTGCTCGTGCTGGTGCTCGTCACCTGGAGTTCCTCTCGGGATGATGGAGCGTGGAGGGACGGCTCGGCACGCCTAGGGTGTCGAGCCGGGTTCTGTGGTGGTCCAGCCGTGTCCGGAATCCGTCCCAGTCGTTTCCGCCGGACCAAGCGGTGTCGGCCAGGGCGCACAGCCGGGGGAAGACGAGGTACTCGGCGTGCGCGGCGGTGGGCACGTACTCGGTCCACAACTGCGCCTGCGTTCCGAGCACCTGCGCGGACTCCTTCGCGTCCCAGTGGGCCGGCGCGGGGTCGGTGGCGTAGACGGTGGGCAGGTCCACGGAGAAGCCGGGCTGCCCCGGCGGCTCCTGCGGATGCGTGGACTGCGGGTAGTCCAGGTAGGTGGAGCGGTGCGGCGCCATGATCACCGGATGGCCGGTGCGCGCGGCCGCGAGACCGTGCTCCTGGTCGCGCCAGGCCATCACGGTGAACGACTCCGGCAGGTCGTCCCCGTGGTCGGTCCAGCCGAGCGGGCGTCTGCCGTGTTCGGTCAGGAACGTTCCGACCCGCTCCATCAGCCAGCCGCGGAGCGCCTCGGGACCGGCCAGCCCCTCGTCGGCGACGCGCCGCAGCGCGGTGGGCGAGGAGTGCCACTCGTCGGTCGGGCACTCGTCCCCGCCGACGTGGATGTACTCCGAGGGGAAGACCTCCATCACCTCGCCCAGCACGGTCCGGCAGAAGTCGAGGGCGTCGTCGTGGACACCGAGGACGGTGTCGCAGACGCCGTGGCGGTCCCAGACCTCCAGCCGCCGGTCCGGGAAGTTCCCCAGGTGCGGGTAGGCGGCGAGGGCGGCGCGGACATGACCGGGCATCTCGATCTCCGGCACGACGGTCACCCCGCGGTCGGCGGCGTACGCCACCAGGTCCGTCAGTTCCCGGCGGGTGTAAGCGCCTCCGTGCGGCAGCCCGCCCACCTCGGTGAGCCGGGGATAGGCGCGGACCGGCATCCGCCAGCCCTGGTCGTCGGTGAGGTGCAGGTGCAGCACGTTCAGCTTGTGCAGGGCCAGCAGGTCCGTGAACCGCCGGAGGAACGAGACGGGCTGGAAGTGGCGGGCCACGTCGAGCATCGCCCCTCGCCAGGCGAAGCGCGGCACGTCCGTCGTCTCCAGGCAGGGGACCGACCACGGTGTGCCGTGCACCGGGCCGGCCGAGAGGGCGGCGGGCGGGAGAAGCTGACGAAGGGTCTGGACGCCGTGCAGCAGCCCCTCCGGCCGGGCCGCCCGCAGCAGGACGGCGTCCTCGCTGACGGTCAGTCCGTAGCCCTGGGTGCCGAGGCCGGTGAGATCGGGGTCGAGGGCGAGGACGACCCGGCCGTCGTCCGCCAGCGGCAGCGGCAGCCCGGTGGCCGGGGCGAGCAGGGTACGCAGCAGCAGGGCGGCGGGTTCGGTGCCCGGGGTGGCGCGGATCGCCGTGGCGCTGTCGAAGGTGAACCGGCCCCGTCGCAGATGGAGCCTCAAGGGGCCCGGTACGAGGCCGAGGCTTGTGGGGGGCATGGACACGGTTTCTCCTATCCCTTGACCGCGCCACCGGTCATACCGGTGGCGACCCGTCGCTGGAGAACGAGGAAGAGGACGAGGACGGGCAGCGCGAAGAGGGTGGAGGCCGCCATCGTGGCGCCCCAGTCGGTGCCGAAGACGTTCGAGAACGAGGAGAGCCAGACGGGCAGGGTCCGGTCGTCCTGGTTCTTGATGATCAGCATGTTGGCGAAGGCGAACTCGTTCCAGGCGGTGATGAAGCCGAAGAGGGAGGTGGCGAGCAGCCCCGGCGCCAGCAACGGGAAGGTGACCCGGCGGAAGGCGGCGGCCCGGGTGCAGCCGTCCACCTGAGCCGCCTCCTCCAGCTCGGCCGGGATGGCGGAGAGGAAGCTCCGCAGGGTCACGATGGTGAACGGCAGCGTGATCATGAAGTAGACGAGGGTCAGGGTCGTGAGCCGGTCGAGCATGTCGGTGTCGCGGGCGATGACGTACATCGGGATCAGCAGCGCCTCCCAGGGGGCGACCTGCGCGACGAACACCATGAGGACGAAGCCCCGCCGGCCCTTCCAGCGCATCCGGGCCACCGCGAACGCCGCGCCGAGGGCGACGACGAGGGCCAGCAGCACGCATCCGGCGGTGACGAGGAGGCTGTTGCGCCAGAACGACCAGAAACCGTCGGCCGTCACCGCGTCGGAGAAGTGCTCCAGCGTCAGCGAGGTGGGCAGGAACACGGGAGTCTCGGCCTGGATGTCCGCGGTCGGCTTGAGCGCGGTGAGGATCATCCAGTAGACGGGGAAGACGCTCAGGCCGAAGACGACCAGCGCCACTGCGTTCAGGGGCAGCCCGCGCAGGACCACGCGGACGGGACGGGCGCTCACAGCTCGGCCTCCTGACGGAACATCTGACGGAAGTAGAGGATCAGCGCGCCGACCAGGACCAGCACCGTCAGGGTCGCCGCCGCGGCCCCGAGGTCGTAGCGGTGCAGGGACTGGGCGATCTGGTAGGCGTAGACGGGCAGGGTGGTGGTCGCGCCGCTCGGCCCGCCCTTGGTGACGGCCCAGATCTGCGCGAAGCACCGGAAGACCCAGATGACCTCCAGGCTCAGCACCAGACCGAAGATCGGCCGCAGGACCGGCAGGGTGATGGAGCGGAAGATCCGCCAGCCGCCGGCCCCGTCGATCCGGGCGGACTCGAAGAGTTCGGCCGGGACCGTGGTCAGCGCGGAGTGCAGGGTGATGGCGACGAACGGCACCGACTGCCACACCACGAGCAGCACCAGGACGGTGAAGGCGGCCGGACCGTGCGCGAACCAGGAGTAGTCCTGGAAGGAGTCGAACCCCAGCCGGACCAGCAGCCAGTTGACCACTCCGAGTCGGGAGGAGAAGAGCCACTGGAAGACCGTGGTGGTGGCGATCACCGGACTCGCCCAGGCGAGCACCAGCCCCATCAGCACCAGGGTCCGCATCCGCTTGCCGAGCCGTTGCAGCATCAGCGCGACGCCCGTGCCGATCACCATGATCAGCGCGACGTTGACCGCGGTCCACCAGAGCGTGCGCCGCGCCACCTGCCAGAACTCACCGTCCCGCAGGATCGCCGAGTAGTTCTCCAGGCCCGCGAACTCCGCGTCCCCGCGGATCAGTTCGGCCATGCCGTAGTGCTGGAAGGAGATCAGCAGGTTGCGGGCGAGGGGGTAGGCCAGCAGGAAGGCGAACCCGATCACGGTGGGCGCGATCAGCAGATACGGCCAGAGGGTGGCCGGCACACCGCGGCGGGGTCCGCCCGCCACCCCTGCCGGGGGAGCGGCCTCC
>NZ_JBHWZJ010000463.1:0-4810 GCF_042728415.1 Streptomyces sp. NPDC060198
TCATGGAGGAGCGCCCGTCGATGTTCTTCTTCTTGGCCTCCGCGTACAGCTGGTCCCTGGTCGGCCCTTGCGCCCCCCGGTGGGAGCGTTCGCCGCCACGCTGGTAGGCGGACTTGCTGTCCTGCGTGGACGTCTTGCTCGCGGTCCCGGACTCGCCGGCCCGGGCCCGCTGCTTGTTCACGGTCCGGGCGGCGATCTCCTCGGCCCGCGACTCGGAGGTGCCCCGCTCCTGCTGGCTCTCCTTGATGTGTTCGTACTGGCGTTCGCGCTTCTTGCTGGATCCAGCAGGCATGGTTCTCACCTTTCCGTCTCGTCGTCCCCTTCGGCGTGCCTTCCCGCCGGCCCGGCCGACGGTGCCGAACCAGGGTGGCGTGCCGCCCAGGGGGACGATGCCCCGTGCATGAGGTAATCGCGCCATCGGGAGTCCGAGGTGTCGCCCCCGGGCCGCTGCGCGAGGTGCGGCCGTGCGCAGCCGGTGACTTTGCGCATGTGCGCGAGGTCGTCCTCGCCGAGGTCGCCCTTCCCGGTGCGCAGCAACTCCACGACGCGGCGGCCGGAGGCGTGGCCGGTGGACTCGCCGGTGCCGTCCTCCTGCCCCACCTCCCGCGAGGCATCCGTCCCGAGCCGCTTCTCCGACTCGGTGGCGGTCATGTTCACGGCCTTGCCGAGTCGTCGAACGCAGTCCTGCGGTCGTGGTCTTCTCCGCCGCTCACGAACTTCTGCCCTTCCTGCGCAGCGCACCGGGCTTGTGCACCGCACTCCTGCCCGTCCTGTCGCTCTCGACCTCGTACTGGGGGTCGTCCTTCGAGGCTTTCACGGTGCGTCCGGCGGCCTCGGTGGTGCGGTCGATCCGTCGCGTGACGGAACCCTCGACCTCCTGCCCGTGGCTCTTCCAGGTGACGTCTTCGCCCCGGGAGAGCTTCTTGCCGCCGCTGTTCTTGCCTTTCCTGGTCATCGGACCTCCCTCTGTCACCGGTCCCGGCCGGACTGCGGGGGCGCGTTGCGCGCGTCCTTGCCAGCTTCTGCCCCACCGGACACCGGCGCACGCCGACCCGTTCCTCGCCCGGAGGCTGCGGGGGAGCGCGCACGGGGAGCGGGGGTGCTTTGCGCGCCCGCACGCTGAAAAGTGCGCTGCTCCGACCCCGGATGCTTCGCCGTGTGATGCGCGGTGTGCATGGAGCGATCGGGGCCGGGGATGCTGAGGAGGACGCCGGTGCGTGGAGAGCGGCTCGCGCGCCCTCCTCCACGTACCGGCGGGTCATCGGACCTCCGGCTGTACGGCGGCTGCCGCCGGGGCGCGTCGATCCCGCCGTACCGGGCACGCTGGATCCATGACCGACATGTACGAAGGACCTGCCACGCTCGTGATCGGTATCGAGCAAACCCCCGTGATGGCCGCGCTGCGGACCGACGGCGACAGCGGTGCGGGAGGCTGGTCCGGCACCGTCCGCGCCGACGGCTTGCAGACCTCGTTCTGGCCGGCGGTGCAGAGCGGTGGCGTCGAGCTCCGCATGCCGGACGGCCGCCGAGGGACGGCCCGGATCGACATGGACGCCGAGAGCGGAAGTGCCCGGCTCGACGGAGACGGGCAGGCGCCTTTCTGACGGCGGCCACCGAGCGGGTGAGCGGCTCCGAGGACCGCCCTCCGGATCCGCGTGTATGGCCCACCTTCCCGGGTGCCCGGGAGTCGTCCGCGCCCGGGTCGCCGCCCCGGCCGCGCCGGGCCAACCTGGGGGAGGAGCCGACCCCCGGCTCCCGGGCGGCGCGGCCCCGGCCCTGAGCCCGCAGCCGGAGGTGGAGCCCATGGGCCTGCGTACCTGGATCACCGAGTGGCCCGTCTACCGCCAGCTCACCGGCGACGACCCACTCGGACGGGGGCATGCCGCCCGCTCTCCGCACACCGACGCCCTGCGGCCCCGTACGGACACCGCCGACCGGATCGTCCGCTCGGTGTGCCCCTACTGCGCCGTCGGCTGCGGCCAGCAGGTCTACGTCCAGGACGACCGGGTCGTCCAGATCGAGGGCGATCCGGACTCTCCCGTCAGCCGGGGCAGACTCTGTCCCAAGGGCTCCGCGACCCTGCAGCTGACCACGGGCCCCGGCCGCCTGCACCGGGTGCTGTACCGCCGTCCGCACGGCACGGACTGGGAGACGCTGGACCTGGAGACTGCCATGGACATGGTGGCGGACCGGGTCGTCGAAACCCGGGCGCGGACCTGGGAATGGGAGCGCGACGGCGTCCGCACCGCCCGCACCATGGGCATCGCCAGCCTCGGTGGGGCGACCCTCGACAACGAGGAGAACTACCTCATCAAGAAGCTGCTGACCGGGCTCGGGATCGTGCAGGTCGAGAACCAGGCGCGGGTATGCCACAGCTCCACCGTGGCCGGGCTCGGCACCTCCTTCGGACGCGGCGGCGCCACCACCTTCATGCAGGACCTCCAGCACTCCGACTGCATCGTGATCCAGGGCTCCAACTACGCCGAGGCACACCCCGTCGGCTTCCAGTGGGTCATGGAGGCCAAAGCGCGCGGGGCGAAGATCATCCACGTCGATCCCCGGTTCACCCGCACCAGTGCGCTCGCCGACCTGCACGTCCCCATCCGGGCAGGCAGTGACATCGTCTTCCTCGGCGCGATCATCAACCATGTCCTGACGGAGGAGAAGGACTTCCGCGAGTACGTCCTGCGCTACACCAACGCCTCGTTCCTGGTCTCCGAGGACTTCCGGGACACCGAGGACCTCGACGGGGTCTTCTCCGGCTTCGACCCGGAGACCGGCACCTACGACCCGGCGAGCTGGCAGTACGAGGGCGCCGACGTGCAGGCACCCGCCGGAGACCCCGACCAGCGCTACGACGAGCGGGTCGAGGACGCCGGCGGCTCCGAGACCCACGGCTCCGGCGGCGCCCAGACCGAGAGCGTGCCGCCCCGGGACGAAACCCTGGAACACCCCCGCTGCGTCTACCAGGTCCTCAAGCGGCACTACGCCCGCTACACCCCCGAACTCGTCGAGGAGACCTGCGGCATTCCCCGGGCGGTCTTCCTCGACGTGTGCGACGCCCTCACCACCCACTCAGGCCGCGAACGCACCAGCGCCTTCTGCTACGCCGTCGGCTGGACCCAGCACACCGTGGGATCCCAGTACATCCGCGCCGCCTGTGTTCTCCAGCTCCTCCTCGGCAACATCGGCCGGCCCGGAGGCGGGATCCAGGCACTGCGCGGCCACGCCTCCATCCAGGGCTCCAGCGACATCCCCACCCTCTTCAACCTGCTCCCCGGCTACCTGCCGATGCCGCACGCCCACCTCCACGAGGACCTGGAGTCCTTCATCGCGGCGAGCCGCACCGACAAGGGCTTCTGGGGCGACATGCGGGCCTACTTCGTCAGCCTCCTGAAGTCCTACTACGGTGAGGCGGCGACCCCCGAGAACGACTTCTGCTTCGACCACCTCCCTCGCCTCACCGGCTCGCACAGTACCTACGAGACCGTCATGGCCCAGCTGGACGGGGAGTGCAAGGGCTACTTCCTGATGGGGGAGAACCCCGCCGTCGGCTCCGCGAACACCAGACTCCAGCGCCTCGGCATGGCCGAACTCGACTGGCTGGTCGTCCGCGACTTCTCCCTCATCGAATCGGCGACATGGTGGAAGGACGGTCCGGAGACCGAAACCGGCGAACTGCGCACCGAGGACATCGCCACCGAGGTCTTCTTCTTCCCGGCCGCCTCCCACACCGAGAAGTCCGGCTCCTTCACCAACACCAACCGCTGGGTCCAGTGGCACCAGGCCGCCGTCGAACCGAACGGCGACGCCCGCAGCGACCTGTGGTTCATGTACCACCTCGGCCGCCGTATCAAGGAGCGACTGAAGGACTCCACCGACCCCCGTGACCGGCCCGTCCAAGACCTGACCTGGGACTATCCCGTCCACGGGCCGCTGCGAGAACCCGACGCCACTGCCGTCCTCGCCGAGATCAACGGCCACGCCCCCGACGGCGCGCCGCTCTCCGCGTACACCGAGCTGAAGGACGACGGCTCCACCTCGTGCGGCTGCTGGATCTACTGCGGGGTGTACGCGGACGGCGTCAACCAGGCGAACCGGCGCAAGCCGCACACCGAGCAGACCTGGACCGCCCTCGAATGGGCCTGGGCCTGGCCGGCCAACCGGCGCATCCTCTACAACCGCGCCTCCGCCGACCCCGAGGGCCGTCCCTGGAGCGAGCGCAAGGCGTACGTCTGGTGGGACGCCGACGCCGGCCACTGGACCGGCCACGACGTCCCCGACTTCATCCCCGACCTCGACCCCGCGCACGTACCGGCCGAGGACGCCACCGGGCCCGCGGCCCTGCGCGGCGACGACCCGTTCATCATGCAGGCCGACGGCAAGGGCTGGCTCTACGTCCCCGCCGGTCTCGAGGACGGTCCGCTGCCCACGCACTACGAACCGCAGGACTCCCCCTTCACCAACCTGCTGTACCCCGGCGTCTCCCGCGCCCCGGCCCGCAAGGTCCTGGCCCGCGAGGGGAACCGCTACCACCCGAGCGGCGACGAGCCGGGCGCCGAGGTCTACCCGTACATCGTCACCACCCACCGGCTCACGGAGCACTTCACCGCCGGGGGGATGAGCCGCTGGTCGCCCTACCTGAGCGAACTGCAGCCGGAGTTCTTCTGCGAACTCTCGCCGCAGCTGGCCGCCGAGCGCGGACTGGAGCACGGCGGCTGGGCCACCGTCATCACCGCCCGCAACGCCGTGGAGGCCCGGGTCCTCGTCACCACCAGGATCAGGCCCCTGACCGTGCACGGCCGGACCG
>NZ_JBHWZJ010000464.1:0-4808 GCF_042728415.1 Streptomyces sp. NPDC060198
GGCGTACAGCCCCGAATCGGCTGCCGAAGCGCTCCCGGTGGGGGTGAGCCGGCTCAACGCCGCCCGGGAGGTCTTCGGCGCCCTGCTGGACGCCGGTCCGCTCTCCTTCCGGCAGGCGGCCCAGCTCTACGGCCTCACGTTCCGGCGGCCCGGGCGCATGCAGGCGGCCTGTGCGCCGTTGTGGCTGCGTCACGCGGGGCCGTCGGCCGCGCCCCGGCTGCTGGGCCTCATGACACCGCTGCTGGACGACTACGCGTGGGGCGAGGAGTACCTGGCCGCGCTCGCCGGGATGGGCGGGGCGGCGCTGCCCGCGCTGCCGGCGGTGACCGCCCTGATCGACCGCCGCACCCGCATCCCGGTGTGCGACTCCACCCGCGACGCGGAGACCGCGCGGGACGAGGCTCTCCTCGCGGCGGCCCTCGTCACCCGGCGTTCCCTCACGTACGGCCCTGACGCTCCTGAGCGTCCTTCAACGCCTGGGACGAGTCCGACCAGCGGGCACGCACCACGGTGAAGCCGGCCGCCTCGGCGTCGTCGCAGACGAGTTCGTCGTCGTCCACGAGCATCCGGACATCGCGCGTCCGGCCCAGCCGTTTCAGCACCTCCAGCTTGGTGCGGCGGGCGGGCCGGCGGTCGTCGTTGCGCCGCATGTGCAGCGGCCCCTCGGGGAGCCCGTGCCGGGAGATCCAGTCGAGGGTGTCCCGGCGGCAGCGTTCCGGTCGTCCCGTCAGGTAGACGACCTCGCACTCCTCGGTGCTCCGCACCGCGAGGCTGATGCCCTCGGCGAGCGGCGGGTCGTCGACCGCGGCGGCGAAGAACGCGGGCCAGTCCCGGCCAGGGCCTTCGAGGAAGTGCTGGCGGTGGGCGCTGTCCGAGAGCGTGCCGTCCAGGTCGAATACGGCCAAAGGCCTGGCGTCGTCGGTCATCCCTCCACAGTAGGCCCCCGGTCCGGTCCAGGTCGTGCCGGTAGGCCTGGGCCGTGTCAGACCATTCCCGCCGGGCGTGCGTCGCCCGGCACGGCACCTCGCGGCGTTGCCGGACCGCCCGAGTACATCCCGTACCCGGCGGTCCTCCGCCTTGCGACGCACCGCACCGGACACCGCCCGCTGATCCGACGCGAAGTGTCGGACATGGCCTGGGCCGGGCACCGCCGATGCCTGCCGCCGGGTTTCGCGGGCATACGCCGATCGCCGGGCCGCACTCGCCGCCCGGACACGAGAACACGAGCGCGGACACGTGGGGGTTCCATGCCGACTGCCCTGCCGGCGAGACAGACCGGAATCGACGACGAGCAGCACCCGGGCGTCTCCCGCCCCGGCCGCTCTCCCGCCCTGACCAGCGGTATCGGTCACGCGGCCGTACGTATCGGTGCGCTGACGGTCTGCCAGGCCGGACTGCTGACGGGCTTCGGCCTGCTGATCACCGGCCCGGCGCGCAACTGGTGGCCGCTGACCGTCGAGGACGAGGTGAACGAGGGCTTCGAGCGCATACGCACCCACGCGCTCACCTCCGCCTCGCTCATCGGCTCAAGTGCGGGCAACACCTCCACGGTGGTCGGCATCACCCTGCTGGTCTGCGTGGGGCTGATCCTCGTCCCCCGGCTGCCCAGGTGGCGCGAGGCGATCTTCCTCTCCGTCGCCGTGTCCCTGCAGTCCCTGGTCTTCCTCGTCATCACGGAGTCGGTCGACCGCACCCGCCCGGACGTGGAACGCCTGGACGCCTCGCCGCCGACATCCAGTTACACCTCCGGACACACGGGCGCCGCCACCGCGCTGTACGGCGGACTCGCGGTCCTGGTGCTCTCCCGGGTGCGCGGCCCCTGGCGGAGGATCCTGGGCGCCGTGTTCCTGCTGATCCCGCTGCTCGTGGGCGTGGCCCGGCTCTACCGGGGGATGCACCACCCCACCGACGTGGCCGGCGGGCTGCTGAACGGCGGCCTCTCCCTCCTGATCGTGGGCCGCGCGGTCCTGGCCGACGACTACGCGGCGGCGCCCGTGCCGGCGAATGCCGCCCAGATCGCCGTGGCGGCGACGGAGGCCCGCGTCGCGGAGCCGACCGGCCGCACCACGGTCATCGTCAATCCGACCGTCACCGGCCCCGCGGTCCGGGACACCCTGCGGCTCGTACTGGCCCAGCACGGGCGTGAGGCCCCGGTGTTCGCGGAGACGACGGCGGAGGATCCCGGCGCCGGGCAGGCGGCGGAGGCCGTGCGGGAGGGCGCCGATCTGGTCGTGGTCTGCGGCGGTGACGGCACCGTGCGTACGGTGGCCGACGCCCTTGCGGGTACGGGCGTCGCGCTGGCGGTCGTACCCTGCGGCACCGGCAATCTGCTCGCCCGTCACCTCGGCCTGCCGCTGGACCCCGCGAAGGCCCTGCACGCGGCGCTGACCGGCGCCCCGCACCGGCTCGACCTGGGCAGGCTGGAAGGAGACGGAGTCGCCGCGACCCACTTCACCGCCATGTCCGGGGCGGGCCTGGACGCGGCGATGCTGGAGCACACCTCGGACCGGGCCAAGTCCGCGGTGGGCTGGCCCGCCTACGTGCTGGCGGGGCTGCGGGAGCTGCGGTCTCCCCGAACCCGGCTGACCGTCTCGCTGGACGGCGGCCCGGTCCTGCGCCGGAGCGTCCGGATGGTGCTCCTCGCCAACATCGGTACCGTTCAGGGCGGCGCCGCCCTCGTACCCGCCGCGCGGCCGGACGACGGCCTGCTGGACCTCGCCCTCTACGATCCGCACGGTCCGGCCGGCTGGCTGCGTGCCGTGCGGGTGATGCTGCGCCCGTCCTCGGGGGCGGGCGGCCGCGCGCGCACCGGCGACGGGGGACCCGTCGAGTTCTTCACCTTCCGCAGGGCCGAATTGCGCTTCGAGTCGCCGCAGCCCCGGGAGATGGACGGCGACCCGGTGGGCGCCGGCCGCCGGCTCACCGCCGAGGTCGTGCCCGGGGCGCTGACCGTACTCGTCCCCGCCGGGAGTGAGTGATGGGTACGGCGACCCGGGTCCCGCAGACCCGTGACATGACGGGCGACGAGCTGTCCGCCGACGAGGCGCTGGCCACTCTGCGCCGGTACGGCGGGTGGCCGCTCGTCCGTGACTCGTTCGTCCGCTTCCGGTACTCCGACGGGTTCAGCCACTCGCGGGCCCTCGCCCTGCAGACCGTGCTCGCGCTGATACCGCTGGCCATCGCCTTCGTCGGGCTCTCCGCCGAGATGCACACCGAGAACATCGGCAGGCTGGCCGAGCTGACGATCCACCGGATCAGCGCGGGCCCCAGCGCCGAGGTGGTCGACGAGGCGCTGGACCAGAGCCGCCGCCAGACGGGCATCGGGGCACGTCTGGCCCTCTGGTTCGGACTCGCCTTCTCGATGGTCAACACCACCACGGCGATGTGCCAGGTGGAGCGGGGCGCGAACCGGATCTACGGCGTCGAGCGCGACCGGGTCTTCCACCGGAAGTACCTGCGCGGACTCGTCATGTCCCTCAGCGCCGGCATCCCGCTCGGTATCGGCTCCGTGCTGATGGTGGCCGGGGGCGACCTCGTGGCCGCCGCGACCTCGGTCTACCACCTCGGCGACGGTGCCCGGACCGCCTGGGACCTGCTGCGGTGGCCGCTGGGCCTGATCCTCGCCCTGATCTCCGCCAGCGCGATATTCCGCAGGGCGCCCCGGCGCAAGCAACCCGGTTACACCTGGCTCGCGTTCGGGGCGGCCGTCTACCTGGTGCTCTGGACCGCGCTGACCTGGCTGCTCAGCAAGTACCTCGCGTTCAGCGGCTCCTTCGACACCGTGTACGGCCCCCTGAGCGCCTTCATGTCGCTGCTCCTGTGGGCCTACCTCACCTCGATCGCCCTCTTCCTCGGGCTGTCCTTCGCCGCGCAGCTCGAAGCCGTGCGGGCCAGACGGCCCGGACCGATCGAGCCCGACCCGGGGGCATGAGACCCCCACCCGAACCGAACCGGCCCGAACCCGTCCCACCCCAGAACCGGGAGCTCCCATGCCCGTACGCGCGACCGCCCGCCTCTTCCGTGACAGCCGCCGCACCGACCGGAGATTCGGTGCCCGGCTGCTCGGGGCCACCGCGGTCGCCGGCGCGGCCGCGGTGCCCTTCGCCCTGCTGCTCGTCCTCGTCGAGGGGCACTGGCAGCCACTGCGCCGGCTCGACGCGTCGGCGGCCCTGCGACTGCACCGGACGGCGCTCGACCATCCCGCGTGGACCAGCACCCTGCGCTTCCTCTCCGACTGGGTGTGGGACCCGGCCGTCCTGCGGTCGGTGGTGGCCCTGGTGACGGCCTGGCTGCTGTGGAAGCGGGCCTGGCGGCTGGCGTCCTGGGCCGCCGTGACGGCGGTGGGCGGGGCGCTGATCGGGCTGCTCGTCAAACTGGTCGTCGAGCGCGCCCGACCGTCCCTTCAGGACCCGGTGGCGCAGGCTCCGGGCTTCTCGTTCCCCTCGGGGCACGCGATGACCGCGACCACCTCCTGCGCGGTCCTGCTGCTGGTGCTGCTGCCGATGGTGCCGCGGGCGTGGCGCCCGGTCTGCTGGGGCGTGGGGGTGGTGTCGGTGCTCGGGGTCGGCTTCACCCGGGTCGCGCTCGGCGTCCACTGGTTCAGCGACGTGGTCGGCGGCTGGCTGCTCGGGACGGCGGTGGTCGCGCTCACCGCGTGGGCCTTCGAGGCGTGGCGCACCGACGTGGGACGCCGCCGCACCGAGTTCGGCGAGGGCCTGGAACCCGAGCTGACCGGCACCGAACCGGAGCGCCAGGACGCCTGACACACGATCCGCACGGACGAAGGGGCCCACCACCGGATGTTCCGG
>NZ_JBHWZJ010000465.1:0-4803 GCF_042728415.1 Streptomyces sp. NPDC060198
GGATCACCTCCGGTACCGCCCCTCACCCGTGCGCGGCCCGTCAGCCGCCGTTGACCTTCTTGGCGACCCGGTCGCCGAGGTCCTTGTCGACATTGCGCCAGTACTGGATCGCGCGCTCCAGCACCGGGGCGCTCACGCCGTCGAGCAGGTGGCCGGAGATGTTCGAGACCAGACGGTCCCGCGCCGCGTCGTCGAGGACCTGGCGCACCAGCGTGCCCGCCTGGCCCCAGTCGTCGTCCTCGCTGTGCAGCTTGTACGCCTCGTGGACCATCTCGCCCGCCGTCGCCCACCCGGCGGGGTCGCCGAACCGGGCGGTGTCCGCGTCCGGACCGCCGTACGAGTTCGGCGCGTACACCGCTCCGGTGCGCGAAGGCTCGTACCGCATCGGGCCGTCCTTCGCGTACGAGTTCACGCCGTGCCGGGGGCGGTTCGGCGGGAGCTGCGCGTAGTTCGGGCCGATCCGGTAGCGGTGCGTGTCCGGGTAGGAGAAGAGCCGGCCGAGCAGCATCTTGTCCGGGGACGGGCCGATGCCGGGCACCAGGTTCGACGGTTCGAAGGACGCCTGCTCGATGTGGACGAAGAAGTCCTCGGGGTTCTCGTTCAGCGTCATCCGGCCGACCTCGGTCAGCGGGTAGTCGCCGTGCGGCCACACCTTGGTCAGGTCGAACGGGTTGAACCGGTAGTCCGGCGCGTCCTCGAACGGCATGATCTGGACCCGCAGCGTCCAGCTCGGGTGGTCCCCGCGCCTGATCGCCTCGAACAGGTCCCGGCGGTGCACGTCACCGTCGGTCCCGGCCATCGCGTCGGCGTCGGCCTGCGTGTAGAAGTCGATGCCCTGGTCGGTCTGGAAGTGGTACTTCACCCAGAAGCGCTCCCCGCCCGCGTTCACCCACATGTAGGTGTGCGAGCTGAAGCCGTCCATGTTCCGGTACGTCTTCGGGATGCCCCGGTCGCCCATCAGCCAGGTGACCTGGTGGGCGGACTCCGGGGAGAGCGTCCAGAAGTCCCACTGCATGTCGTGGTCGCGCACCCCGTTGTCCGGGCGCCGCTTCTGCGAGCGGATGAAGTCCTGGAACTTCATCGGGTCCCGTACGAAGAAGACCGGCGTGTTGTTGCCGACCATGTCGTAGTTGCCCTGCTCCGTGTAGAACTTCAGCGCGAAGCCGCGGGGGTCGCGCCAGGTGTCGGGGGAGCCCTGCTCACCGGCGACCGTCGAGAAGCGCGCCAGCATGTCGGTGCGCTTGCCCGGCTGGAACAGGTCCGCCTTGGTGAACTGGCTCACGTCGTTGGTCACGACGAACGTGCCGTACGCCCCCGATCCCTTGGCGTGCACCACCCGCTCGGGGACCCGTTCACGGTTGAACTGGGCCATCTTCTCGATCAGATAGTGATCCTGGAGCAGGATCGGGCCGTCCGCGCCGACGGTGAGCGAGTGTTCGTCGCTCTCCACCGGAATCCCGGCATTGTTCGTGGTGTACGGAAGTTTGCGGGTCTCCTCGGTCACGAGCGTCCTCCCGTCGGTATGGGGGGGTGGGGTCAGGCCGCTTCGTCCGGGACCGAGTCAACTCCGCGGTCCCGGGGTCGGCAACATTTGCGCCGGCCCGCGACGGGGCGACGCACCCCTCTTCCGCTCCCTCTACTGTCCTCCGGTCGCCATCTCGAACCAGACCACCTTGCCCGAGGACAGCCGCGTCGCCCCCCACCGCCGGGCCAGCCGGTTCACCAGGAACAGCCCGCGCCCGCCCTCGTCCGTCTCCCGGGCCCGCCGCTGCCGCGGCAGCTGCGGCGAGTCGTCCCCGACCTCGCAGCGCAGGATGTCGGTCCGCAGCAGCCGCAGCGTCACCGGCCGCTCGGCGTACCGGACGGCGTTGGTGACCACCTCGCTGACCAGCAGCTCCACCTCGTCCGAGAGGTCGGCATCCATGCCCCAGCGCTCCAGCGCACCCCGGGCCAGCTTGCGGGCCCGGCTCGGCGCCGAGTCCTCCGGGTCCAGCGACCAGTACGCCACGTCGTTCGGCGCGATCCCGTCGAAGCGGGCCGCCAGCAGCGCGATGTCGTCGTCCCGGTCGCCCGGACCGAGCATGTCGAGCACGTCGTCGCAGAGTGCCTCCAGCGGCGGCGCGTGGTCCGGTCCGGTGAGTCGCGCGGTCGTGGCGAGCCGCTCCCGCAACTGCTCGATACCGGTCCACACGTCCCGCAGCCGCGACTCCACCAGCCCGTCCGTGTACAGCAGCAGCGTGCCGCCGGCCGGTGCTTCCAGCTCCACCGCCTCGAAGTCGACCCCGCCCACGCCGATCGGGGCGTTCGGCGGTACGTCGAGCACCTCCGCGCGGCCGCCGAGGTGCAGCAGCACGGGCGGCGGATGGCCGGCGTTGGCGACGGTGATGCGGTGCGCGACCGGGTCGTACACCGCGTACAGGCAGGTCGCCATGCGGTTCTCGCCGAGACGCTGCGCCTGCTCGTCGAGGTGGTGCAGGACCTCCTGGGGCGGCAGATCGAGACCGGCCAGCGTCTGCGCGGTGGTGCGCAGCTGCCCCATGATCGCGGCCGAGGTCATCGAGTGCCCCATGACGTCGCCGACGACCAGGGCGACCCGGCTGCCGGGCAGCGGGATCGCGTCGTACCAGTCGCCGCCGACCCGGGCCGTCTCGGCGGCCGGGAGGTAGCGGGAGGCGAGCCGCACCCCGGTGGGCTGCGGCAGGGAGTCCGGCAGCATGGTGCGCTGGAGCTCGTCCGCGATGTACGCCTCACGCCCGTAGAGGACGGCCTTGTCGATGCCGAGCGCGGTGTGGGTGGCGAGCTGCGCCGCGACCAGCAGGTCGTTCGCCTCGAACGGTGCGCGATCGGTGGTGCGCAGGAAGACCGCCGAGCCGATGACCCGCCGCCGGCCGCGCAGCGGGGCGAGGATCGCACGGTGGCCGGTGGGCGCGGGCCTGCCGGCGCCCAGCAGCTCGGGCAGGGCGGCACGGGCCGCCGCGTTGTCGCCGAAGACCGGGCGTACGCCGCGCAGCACCTCGCCGAGCGCGCCGCCGGTGCGGACCTCGCAGAGCTCCGCGACGGGGAGCTGATCGGCCCCCGGGTCGATCGCGGGCGGCCTGAGCCGCTCGGGGTCGTGGAGCCCGTCCGGCTCCTCCTCCGTCAGCCGGAGCCGGTCGCTGCGGCGCAGCCGCAGCACGAACGGCTCCACCGGCCGCTCGTCGCCCACCGGCAGCGGATCGCGCAGGTAGATGAGGATCTCGTCGCAGAACGTCGGCACGCTGGCCCGGCAGAGGCCGAGCACGATCTCGTCGAGATCGATGCCCCGGGCGATCCGGCGGGTCGCCGCGCCGACGAACCGCAGCCGGTCGCCCTCGCGCCGCGACGCCGCCTGCGGGTCGGGCACGCCGACGACGGGGGCGGTGGCTGAGGCTCTGGGGGCTCCGGCCGGTCCCGGGATGGCCGCGGGTGCCGCGGTGCCCGGCGTGGCGTCCTGCTGCCGGGGCCGGGTGCGTTCCTGCGGCCGGGCGGCGAGAGGCCGGTGGCCTTCGTGGGAGGTGGGGTGCTCCGTCACGCGTGGGGTTCCGTCCGTCCGGGCCGGTTGTATGAGGCAGTCACCTCGTGGGGCGACACTCTGCCCCTGTGAGAGCGCTGGGAACAACGGCGCTCACCCGTGGCCGTCGCGCGCGGGGCCGAAACCGTGCGCACACGTGGCCGGGCGCTGACAACGTTTTCGGTGCGCGCCGTGTGCGCGGCGGGTGCGGTCCGCGTGGCCGGAGGCCGCGCGGTGCCGGTGCGCGGACCGGGTGCGGTCCCGGCCGGGGCGACCGCACCCGCCGGGAGGGCGGCCGTGCCGGTGTGTCCACCCGCTGGTGCGAGCACCACGCCTCCACCCCCTCGTTGTGGCGTCCGCCGCCGTGCGGCCCGTGCGGGCTGCGGCCCGTGCGGGGCTGGTACGGCGTGTGCGGAGTCGCCTGTGACATGCGGTCAGGACCGGTGGCCGATACGCGGGTTGTCGCGCACGGGCCCTCGGGAGGCTGATCCTACGGGCGCCCCCCACGGGTGGTTCAAGAGTCTCACGACGGTGTGCGCGCGCGGGTGCGGTCCCAGTCATCCGGCAGCGCCGGGACGGGCCAGGCCGGATCGGGCCGCCAGTGCTCCCAGCCGTCCCGGAACGGGGACCCCCAGGTCTCGATCACCGAGACCGCCGCAAGCCCTGCCCGGCGCACCCGCTCGGCCGTCCCGGGGGCCATCAGACCGACCCGCTGGGCTTGCGCGAACTCGTCCTCGTCGAGCCACTTCCAGCTCCGGTCGGGGTTCACCGAGATGTCGAGGAAGTGGTCCTCGGAATCGACCCCGGAACTCCAACGAGTGAGTGGTTCCTCGAAGTTGACATACCAGTTGCGGAAGACCCAGCCGCGGTCCCAGAAGAGCCACACCGACCACGGCTCGCCGGGCCGCGCCAGCTTCAGCACGCCCATGCCCCACCAGGTGTAGCGGTCCGTGGTGCGCGGCACGGTGTAGCGGGTGGCGAGGGGTTCCGTGTGCACCTCGGCGCCGTTCGCGAGCACCGGCCGTACGCACTCGGTGCCCGGGGCCATCCATACGGCCAGGAGGTCTTCGGTGTCCTGGACGACCGTGACCGGACGGCAGATGCGCAGCGGTGTCGCGTCCGCGGGCCTGTCGTCGCTGCCCTTGTCCCGGTAGCGCCAGAGGATGTGGTCCCCGGGTGCCCAGCGTGTGTGCTCTCCCGTACCTGCCATGAACAGATCTTACGGACGCCGCCGCGCGGGCGCTGCGATACGGATCACCCGGCACCCCGCATCC
>NZ_JBHWZJ010000466.1:0-4773 GCF_042728415.1 Streptomyces sp. NPDC060198
CCCGGGCGGGAGCCGCCCGACGGGGCCGGTTCCGCGCCCGCATTTCGCGCACCGGGCCGTGAGGTGTTCCGAGGCTTCCGGGCGGGGAGAATCCAACTAGGCGCTCCGTGACGGTTTGTCGGCGGAGAGTCACCAGAAGGGGTGGCGCGTGCAGGCCGCGCGATTCCGGACGGCGCGCGCCCGCGGCCGCGCGGGGGCGTGAAGAGGTGTCGCGCGGATGCGTGAAGAGAGACGAGAGGTGGGAGCGAGCCTCGCGGTGTGTGCGGGGCAGGGGCGTGCGGTCCGGCGGGGCCGGGCAACGAACAAGGCCCCCTCACGTGAAGTGAGAGGGCCTTGACTCTGCGTGCGCCGCCAGGGACTCGAACCCCGGACCCGCTGATTAAGAGTCAGCTGCTCTAACCAACTGAGCTAGCGGCGCCTGCTGACCTGGAGAACATTACCGGATTCCGCAGCATGCTCCTGACCATTTTCCATGCCGCAACGCCCTGTCGCATGGTCGTTTTTTCTCTTTGATCCGTCAAAATGTGATTTGTCATGAGAGTTGAGACGCCGGCGCCCGTAGCGGAGTGCCTCAAAAAATCTTGACGAGTCCGGAGGGGAATCGACATGACCGTCCCGGTCTTCAGGGAGTACGAACCCGCCGCCGACTGCGGCTGCGCCGGCTGTGCCCTCCAGCGCCGCACTGCGGCAGCCCGGAGCCTGCCGCCCCGCCTCGGCGGCCATCGGGCCGCGCACGGAGCACGCCGCGCGCTGGTGCTCGCCACGGCTGCCGGAGTGGTCCTCTCCGCCGGTGCCGCCGAGGCGGTCGTTCCCGCCTGCCACGCCGCCGGGCCCGTCCGCCCGGACGACGCGGCCGGCCCCGGGCCCACGACCCCGCAGGGGCAGGCCGGACCGCTGATGGGCGGTGGTGCCGCGGGCCCGCCCACCGCGGACGCGCCCCTGGCACTGCGGACCACCACCCGCGGGGAGATCATCTCCCGCGCCAAGACGTGGGTGGCCGCGAAGGTGCCGTACGACATGGAGAAGTACTGGTCGGACGGCTACCGCCAGGACTGCTCCGGCTATGTCTCGATGGCCTGGGGGCTGGGCGGCAACGAGTGGACCGGCAGCCTCTCCTCGTACGGCACGCGGATCGCGCGCTCGCAGCTGGAACCGGGCGACATCCTCCTCTTCCACAATCCGGCCGACCCCAACAAGGGGTCGCACGTCACGATCTTCGGCGGCTGGACCAACAGTGCGCGCACCCAGTACATGGCGTACGAGCAGACACCCCCGGCCACCCGGAAGAAGACCACGCCCCTCGCGTACTGGAGCAACTCCGACAAGTACCTCGCCTACCGCTACCGGGGGCTCACCGGCGGTTCCGGCGGCGGCTCGTCCGCGGGGTTCCCCGGTGCCGCCAGGTTCGGGCCGGGGGCGCGCAACGCCCATGTCACCCAGCTCGGCGACATGTTGGTGGCGCGGGGCGGGAAACGTTTCTACACCCAGGGCCCCGGCCCCGCCTGGAGCGAGGCGGACCGGCGCGCGACCCGGGCGTTCCAGCAGGCGCAGGGGTGGAGGGGCGCGAACGCGGACGGCCTTCCCGGCCCGGACACCTGGCGCCGGCTCGTCGACGGCACCGGAAAGAACATTCCGGCGGCCGGGTCGGGAGGCGGTTCGAGTGCGGTCCCGCCCTTCCCCGGACGCGGCTATTTCAAGCCAGGTCAATCGAACGCCCATGTCGAGCGGCTCGGCAGGCAGTTGGTGAAGAAGGGTTACGGGCGGCACTACGCCTCGGGGCCGGGCCGCCGCTGGACCGAGGCGGACCGGCGCAACGTGGAGGCGTTCCAGCGGGCCCAGGGCTGGCGCGGCGGCGTGGCGGACGGCTACCCGGGGCCGGACACCTGGCGGCGGCTCTTCTCCTGAAGGGGCCGAGGGCCGCCCGGCGGATCGGAGGACCGGCGCACCGGTGGTGCGGCTGCCCGGCGGATCGACAGCTCCGGATCGACGGGGTGCGGAAGGGAACGGTGGCGGGTGTACGGAGACGAGGAAGACGGAGTGGGGGCGCGCCGCGGCGCGGGAGGCGGCACCGGCCCCGGGGCGGGCCCGGTAGACGAACCGGACACGGACCCCGGCCGGCCCGGAGGCGGCGATCCGCGTACGGAGGGGGGACCGGACACCGAGGGGCCGTGCGTGGACGTGGTGCTGGAACTCGCGCACGGCGAGACGGAGACCTCCTCGATGCGCACCGTTTCGGCCACGGTCTCGGTGCCCGCGGGCGACGGGACCGGTTCGGGCGACGGGACGGGGTCGGGCGACGGGACCGGTTCGGGCGACGGGACGGGGTCGGGCGACGGGAGCCGCTCGGGCGACGGGAGCCGCGGAGTCGAGGGGGCCGCCGGGGGTGGAGCGGCCACCGGGGAGGTCCCCGCCCCGTCCGGCGGCTACCGCGAGGGGGACCGGTGGGGCACCGGGCGCCGCCGGTCGGTCATCGCCAACGAGTCCACCGCGTCCATCCCGGTGCACCTGCTCTTCCGCGACGAACCCCGCGATCCCGACGACCGGACCGGGCTCCTCCCGCGCCTCGGTACCGGCGTACCGGACCCGTACGGACCGCCCGGCGGCCCCGCCCGGGACGGCGGCGACCCGCACCGCACCGCCAAAGTCGCCTCGGTGCCCGTGGCCGTCGCGCGCCACGCGCCGCCGGCCGACCGGTCCGGTGCCGGGGGGCGGCGCCCGCCCGTACCCCGCTCGCCGCAGGTCGGTCCGCCGCCCCGCCGGGCGCCCGTCGCCGATCCCCGGCTGCACGAGCGCCCCGGACCTGCCCTGCCCGGCTGGATGGCCGTGCTCACCGGGATGGCCGGCTGCGCCGCCGCACTGGTGGTCCTCTGGTGGGCGGGCGCGCTGCCGGCGACGGCGCAGACCCGGCTCGGCATCGGGCCACGCCCGTACGAGGGCATCGGCATCGGCCTCTGGGCGGTGCTCGCGGTGCTGGTGACCGTGGTGCTCTTCGCGTTCGGGGGCCTCGGGCGCGGGCGGGTCGGGTACGCCTTGGTGCTGACGCTCTTCGGCGACTACCGGGGGAGTGTCCGGCGTACCGGGCTCTTCTGGGTCTCCCCGCTGCTGCTCCGTCGCCGCACCGACGTGCGGCTGCGGCACTGGCGGAGCGACCCGATGCCCGCCGTGGACGCGAACGGCACGGCGCTGCGGGTCACCGTCCTCGTCGTCTGGCGGGTCGAGGACACCGTCCGGGCGGTGCTGGGGGTCGCGGACCACGAGACGTACCTGCGGGAACAGGTCGAGGCGGCCATGGTCCGGGTGCTCTCGCAACTGCCCGCCGACGCCTTCCACGAGGACGCCCCCACGCTGCGGAACGCCGAGGCGGTCGGGGACGCGCTGACCCGGATGCTGAAGGCGGACTGTGAGCCGGTCGGGGTGGAGGTGTACTCGGCGCAGCCGACCGGGATCGAGTACGCCCCCGAGGTCGCGGCGGCCATGCAGCGCCGCCGGGTCGCGGCGCTCGACGCGAGGCATCGGGACAGCGTCCTGACCTCCGTGGTGGACGCGGTCGACGACACCGTCCACCGGCTCACCACGCGTGGACTCGTCGCGCTCGACGACTACGAACGCAAGTCCCTGGTAAGGGACTTGACGGTGGCCTTCTACACGGGGCGTGGCGGGGGCGAGGGAGGCTGAGGGGATCCGAGGTGCCCTGGGGGGTGGTGCGACGGCGCAGGATAGCGAAACGGAATGCCGTCACGCAGTGGTCTGGACATGTTCACGGCACGTCAATACTGTGGAACTTGGTCTAGACCGCACGACCGCGCGCTTCACGAGCAGTGCTCACCGAAAGCCCCCTGTCCCTGAGGAGCGAAGCATGCGTAAGAGGACGAGCGCGGCCGTGGTCGGCCTGGCGATTCTGGGCGCTTCGGCGCTCGCCACCAGCAGCGCCAGCAGCCACGGCTACACCGACAACCCCATCAGCCGTCAGAAGCTCTGTGCCAACGGCACGGTCACCAACTGCGGCAACATCCAGTGGGAGCCGCAGAGCGTCGAGGGCCCGAAGGGCTTCCCGACGGCGGGTCCGGCGGACGGGAAGATCTGCTCCGCCAACCACACCGAGTTCGCGCAGCTCGACGACCCGCGCGGCGGCAACTGGCCCACCACGCAGGTCACCGGCGGCCAGTCGTTCAACTTCCGCTGGCAGTTCACCGCCCGTCACTCCACGACGGACTTCCGGTACTACATCACCAAGCAGGGCTGGGACCCGACGAAGCCGCTCACCCGGGCCTCGCTGGACTCGCAGCCGTTCCTGACGGTGCCGTACAACAACCAGCAGCCGCCGGCCACGCTGACCCAGACGGGCACCATCCCCAGCGGGAAGACCGGTCACCACATCATCCTGGCGGTGTGGACGATCGCGGACACCGCGAACGCGTTCTACTCCTGCTCGGACGTGAAGTTCTGATCCCCGGGCTGGAGGCGGGATGGGTGCTCGACAGCCCCCGTACCGGCCGGGTGCGGGAAACGCCGGTCCGAGAGGCTCCGGTGTGAGTGAGAAGGGGAGCGCGACCGGCGACGGCCGGACGTGACGCCCCTTCGGTGAAGCGCGGCCGTTCGGGCGGGACGGCCGAGCCTGTGAACCACCGATGAACAGCAGGACGGCGCAACGCAGTGGGGGGGTGTCCCGTTGCGGGGACCCCCCCCCCGTGGGGGCGGGGGCCGCCCGGGGCGGGCAACCCCGGCCCCCGGGTTTAGAGTCCGGGGGGCTGTCCCAAAGGGGGGTCGGGGCCC
>NZ_JBHWZJ010000467.1:0-4773 GCF_042728415.1 Streptomyces sp. NPDC060198
CTCCAGCCGTACGGTCGGTGAGGATCAGACCTCGACGACGACCGGGAGGATCATCGGGCGCCGGCGGTAGGTGTCGGAGACCCACTTGCCCACCGAGCGGCGGATCAGCTGCTGGAGCTGGTGCGGCTCCATGACCCCGTCCTGGGCCGACTTGTTGAGGGCTTCCTCGATCTTCGGTACGACGGCGGTGAACGCCGCGTCGTCGATACCGGAGCCCCGGGCCTGGATGTGGGGACCGCCCACGATCTTGCCGGAGTTGGTGTCGACCACGATGAAGACCGAGATGATGCCCTCGTCGCCGAGGATGCGGCGGTCCTTGAGGGAGGTCTCGGTGACGTCGCCGACCGAGAGGCCGTCCACGTAGACGTAGCCAGCCTGGACCTTTCCGACGATCTTCGCCTTGCCGTCGATGAGGTCGACGACCACGCCGTCCTCCGCGATGACGATGTGGTCCTTGGGGACACCCGTCAGCGCGCCCAGCTCGGCGTTGGCCCTCAGGTGGCGCCACTCGCCGTGCACCGGCATCAGGTTCTTCGGCTTGCAGATGTTGTAGAAGTACAGCAGCTCGCCGGCCGAGGCGTGACCCGAGACGTGCACCTTGGCGTTGCCCTTGTGGACGACGTTGGCGCCCCAGCGGGTCAGACCGTTGATCACGCGGTAGACCGCGTTCTCGTTGCCCGGGATGAGCGACGACGCCAGGATGACCGTGTCGCCCTGGACGATCCGGATCTGGTGGTCGCGGTTGGCCATGCGCGACAGCGCGGCCATGGGCTCACCCTGCGAACCGGTGCAGACGAGCACCACTTCGTCGTCCGGGAGGTCGTCGAGCGTCTTGACGTCGACGACGAGTCCGGCCGGCACCTTGAGATAGCCCAGGTCGCGGGCGATGCCCATGTTGCGGACCATCGATCGGCCGACGAAGGCGACGCGGCGGCCGTACTCGTGGGCCGCGTCCAGGATCTGCTGGATGCGGTGGACGTGGCTGGCGAAGCTCGCCACGATGATCCGCTTGTCGGCGTTGGCGAAGACCGTGCGCAGGACGTTGGAGATGTCCTTCTCCGGCGGGACGAACCCCGGGACCTCGGCGTTCGTCGAGTCGGAGAGGAGGAGGTCGATGCCCTCCTCGCTGAGCCGCGCGAAGGCGTGCAGGTCGGTGAGCCGGCCGTCCAGCGGGAGCTGGTCCATCTTGAAGTCGCCGGTGGCGACCGCCATGCCCGCAGGGGTGCGGATGGCGACCGCGAGGGCGTCCGGGATGGAGTGGTTGACCGCGATGAACTCGCAGTCGAAGACGCCGATGCGCTCCCGCTGCCCCTCGACGACCTCGAGGGTGTACGGGCGGATGCGGTGCTCCTGGAGCTTCGCCTCGATCAGCGCGAGCGTCAGCTTGGAGCCGATCAGCGGGATGTCCGGCTTCAGGCGCAGCAGGTACGGCACGCCGCCGATGTGGTCCTCGTGGCCGTGCGTGAGGACGATGCCCTCCACGTCGTCCAGGCGGTCCCGGATCGTGGTGAAGTCCGGCAGGATCAGGTCGATGCCCGGCTGCTCCTCCTCGGGGAAGAGGACGCCGCAGTCGACGATGAGCAGGCGGCCGCCGTACTCGAAGACCGTCATGTTGCGGCCGATCTCGCCGAGACCGCCGAGAGGGGTGACCCTCAGGGCGCCCTTCGGGAGCTTCGGCGGGGTACCGAGTTCGGGATGCGGATGACTCAAAAGACTCTCCTTACCACGCACGCCACGTACCGCTTGGGCACGTGGCGTGTGTGTCATTCGTGCACTTGCTGTTGTCAGGGGATGAACGCGTGCGAGCTTTCCTCGCGTATGCGGTTGTCTCGCGTATTCAGTTGTGAAGTCCGTGGTTACAGCTCTACCCCACCGGCGGCCAGGTCGACCTTGAGCTGTGCCGTCTCCTGTGCGGTGAGTTCCACCAGCGGGAGGCGCAGCGGGCCGGCCGGGAGGCCCTGAAGGGTGAGAGCCGCCTTCGTGGTGATGACGCCCTGCGTGCGGAACACCCCGGTGAAGACCGGGAGCAGCTTCTGGTGGATCTCCTTGGCCTTCTGCACGTCGCCACCGAGGTAGGCCTCGATCAGGGCCCGCAGGTCGGGGGTGACGAAGTGGCCGACGACGGATACGACGCCCACCGCGCCCACCGAGAGCAGCGGGAGGTTGAGCATGTCGTCGCCGGAGTACCAGGCGAGGCCGGACCGTGCGATGGCCCATGCCGCGCGGCCGAGGTCGCCCTTGGCGTCCTTGTTGGCCACGATCCGCGGGTGCTCCGCGAGCCGGACGAGGGTCTCGGTCTCGATCGGCACGCCACTGCGCCCGGGGATGTCGTACAGCATGACCGGCAGGCCGGTGGAGTCGGCGATCGCGGTGAAGTGCCGGTGCAGGCCCTCCTGCGGCGGCTTGTTGTAGTACGGGGTCACCGCGAGGAGTCCGTGGGCTCCGGCCTGCTCGGCGGCGCGGGCGAGTCCGACGCTGTGGCGGGTGTCGTTCGTGCCGACGCCCACGACGACGTGGGCCCGGTCGCCGACCGCTTCGAGTACGGCTCGGACGAGCTGGTCTTTCTCCGCGTCGCTGGTGGTGGGCGACTCACCGGTGGTGCCGTTGACGACGAGGCCGTCGTTTCCCGCGTCCACCAGATGGGTCGCGAGCCGCTGGGCGCCGTCGAGGTCGAGTGCGCCGTCCGCCGTGAAGGGCGTGACCATAGCGGTGAGGACCCGCCCGAAGGGGGTCTGCGGAGTGGAGATCGGAGCCATGGGTAACACGCTACTCGTTGCTCGGCCCGGGAAGTCCCCTCGGGGGACGTCGATCTTGGAACCCGGCACTGCCTGCTCGGGGGTTCAAGCAGTGCCGGGTCCGTTTGATCAGCCTAGATGAACTTCACGAAACGCCGCAATACGGACACCGCCTACGGGGCTACCCGTCCGTTTTTGTTGAAGGCGGCATGAGTGAGGGGCATGAGGCGCGCCCAGTGCTCCTCCATCTGCTCGCCGACCATCTCGATCTCGCGCTGCGGGAAGGACGGGACGGTCGCCAGCTCGTGCTGGGTGCGCAGGCCGAGGAAGTGCATCAGCGAGCGTGCGTTGCAGGTGGCGTACATCGACGAGAAGAGGCCGACGGGCAGGACGGCCCGGGCCACCTCACGGGCGACACCGGCGGCCAGCATCTCCTGGTAGGCGTCGTACGCCTGGCGGTACGACTCCTCCATGGCACGGGCCGTGAGGTCGGCCTGCGCCTCGGTGCCGTCGACGAACTCGTACTTGCCGGGGCGGCCCTGCTGGACGAGCTTGCGGGACTCGCCGGGGACGTAGAAGACGGGCTGGAGCTCCCGGTAACGGCCCGATTCCTCGTTGTACGACCAGCCGACCCGGTGCCGCATGAACTCGCGGAACACGAAGATCGGGGCGTTGATGAAGAACGTCATCGAGTTGTGCTCGAAAGGGCTGCCGTGACGGTCGCGCATCAGATAATTGATGAGACCCTTGGAACGCTCCGGGTCCTTGGTGACTTCCTCCAGCGACTGCTCCCCCGCAGTCGACACGCGGGCGGCGAACAGGACGTCTGCGTCGCCTGCGGCGTGTTTCACCAGTTCGACGGTGACATCACTGCGGAAACTGGGCTTCGCGGTCTCGGGGGTGTCGCTCACCGGCGGGGTCCTTCCAATTGCTTCGCTCGGGCGGCGTCCACTCTACGGGGCCGCGTACCGGGCTCGCTCCGGGGAAAACTCCGAACGGTCCGCCGAAAAGGGGCACCGATCCGGTGTACCGCGCGTCTGACACTGCAGTAGCACCTCCACCACAGCTCTAAGGAGATTTTCCTCATGTTCCGCCGGCGTGAATCCGTCCCGTTCTCGTTCGTAGCCGAGGCCGAGCGGTTCCGCAGCAATGTCACTCCGCCGCCCCGGGAACGCGCCAGCGTCTCCGAGCTGGCGGGTCGCTCCCTCGTGGGGCTGGTCGTGGTCGCGGGCCTGGTGGGCTCGCTCCTCTTCGGGCTGCCCGCCCTCGACCCCGACCAGGCGCCCGCACACCACCAGAAGTCCGAAGCGGCCCAGGATCGCTGACTCGTACGGCCCCCTGGGGTGGTCGGAGCGGGAGGCCGTCGGTAGCCTCACCGGGCACAGCAATAACGAGCGTGCTTGTGAGTGAGGATCAGACGTGCCCCTGCCCTTCCTGACGGCCGACCGCGCGTTCGACGCGGGTGCGGAGGACGTCGCGCTGCCGTTCGACGATCACGACAGCTGGCGGCGGCCCTACCGTCCCGGACCCTGGCGGGTCTCGGCGGCGGCGGGACTGCTGCTGCTGGCGTCGTTCGTCCTGTTCGCGGCGATGATCATCGGTCTGGCCGGTGAGCCCTCGGGCGCACTGCTCTGCATGACGCTCGCCGCGGTGGTGATCGCCTGCGCGCTGCGGCTGCTGCGCGTCGGCGCGTGGGTGAGCCGGCACGGCGTACGCCGGGTCGGTTTCTTCCGCACCACCACGGTGGCGTGGAGCCGGACCGGGACGGTCCGGACGGTCCAGCAGCCGGTGAAGTGGCTCGGTTTCCCCCGGACCGTGCAGGGACAGGCCCTGGTCGTGGACCGTCGGGGCGCCGGCTCACTGCCGCCGCTGATGACGGACCACGACGCGGACTTCCTGTCCCGGTCCGAGGCGTTCGACCGGGCCACCGACGCCATCGAGGCGTGGGCGGACGAGTACCGGCGCTGACGCGCCGCTGCCCTTTCGTTCCGTCCGTTCCGTCCGTCCCGTCCGGGACGGTCCAGCGTCACCCCCGGTG
>NZ_JBHWZJ010000468.1:0-4760 GCF_042728415.1 Streptomyces sp. NPDC060198
ACGCAACGGGGTTCCGCGCCATTCCCGTGGGGTCTCGCATGCGGTTCCCTTGGACAAGGGGTCTCCCCCCTCAGAGGGGTGTCAGTCCTGCTTGGTACAACTACTTCGGTAGTGAGCCACGAGACAGGGGGAGTCGGAACGTGCCCAAGAATCTCTCGGCAGTAGCTCCGGTGGTGGGGTTGTACGAAACGCTCATCACTCAACGCCTAGCGCAGCGCATGGGTGAGCTTGAAGCCTCCGGGCACCACTCCGTCGCAGCAGAGGTGGGGCAGGAGTCAGTACCGCACGTTCTCACCCGCCATATCGCCGCAACTGTGCGACAGGTGCTCCAGGGCTTGACACCTTCGGAGCAGGTCATCGCAGCGAACCACATACTGGAATCGCTCAACTCCATTGAGGGCGCAGCCTCATGGATCGATCTCATCACCGAGGGGCCGCGCCAGCTGCTCGCGGTAGCCGAGAATACGGCTCCAGGCGTCTACTCCATCCGCCCGGCTACGCCTCTGTCCGATACCGCTCTGATCACCAATGCGCCTGAAGACCCGAGCCTCGGCTTCGAGTTGCGCTCCGAGCTCGCCACCGCAGATCGTGTCGATCTGCTCTGCGCCTTCGTGAAGTGGCATGGCCTACGCGTCCTTGAACAGGCACTCGCCACCGCTCATCAACGTGGTGTGCCCATCCGCGTTCTCACGACTACCTACATCGGCGCCACCGAACGCCGCGCGCTCGATCGACTGGTGCGCGACTTCGGCGCGGAGGTGAAGGTCAACTACGAGCTGCGCTCCACACGCCTCCACGCAAAAGCATGGCTGTTCCGTCGGGGAAGCGGCTTCGACACGGCCTATGTCGGCAGCTCCAACCTCTCCAAGGCGGCACTGCTCGACGGTCTTGAATGGAACGTACGCCTCTCCTCCGTCGCCACCCCGGCTGTCCTTCGCAAGTTCGAAGCGACATTTGACGCCTACTGGAGCGAGCGCTCCTTCGAAACGTACGACCCTGACAGGGACGCGCAACGGCTGGACGAAGCGCTGTCACACGCCAGCGGTTCGACCGAACCTGCACGCAACACCATCTCGCTCTCCGGCCTGGAGGTACGGCCCTACCCTCACCAGCGCGACATGCTCGAACGCCTAGAGGTTGAGCGCATGGTGCACGATAGGCATCGCAATCTGCTCGTCGCCGCAACTGGCACAGGCAAGACCGTCATGGCTGCGCTCGACTACAAGCGTTTGCGCCAACAGCTGGGCAACGACCCCCGTCTTCTATTCATCGCACATCGCAAGGAAATTCTGGAACAATCCTTGCGGGTTTACCAAAATGTGCTGACTGACGCAAACTTTGGCGAGCTCTGCTACAGCGGCGAGGTCCCCGAGGACTGGACGCATGTTTTTGCCAGCGTCCAGTCACTGACTCCGCAAAAGCTTGAGCGACTCGACCCGTCCCACTTCGACGTCATCGTCATCGATGAGTTCCACCACGGGACTTCACCCACCTATCGACGAATCCTCAACCATTTCACCCCACGCGAACTACTCGGCCTGACTGCCACCCCTGAACGCATGGATGGCGTCACGATTCAGGACGCATATTTCGATGGGCGGATCGCAGCAGAGATGCGCCTCTGGGAGGCCCTGGAGAACAACCTGCTCAGCCCTTTCCATTATTTCGGCATTACAGATAACACCGATATGAGCGCCGTTGCATGGAAGTCCGGCGCGTACGACCGCAGCGCGCTCAGCGACCTATTCACCGGCAATGAAGCCCGCGCTCGCCTCGTTGTGCAGGCCGTGCAGGACAAGGTAAGCGACCCGGGGAGCATGCGCGCCCTTGGGTTCTGCGTGACGGTGGCACATGCCCACTTTATGGCCGACTTCTTCCGGCGGGCAGGTCTCAACGCAGTAGCGCTATCCGGTGAGACATCGCGCGAGGAGCGCAAAAGAGCACTCGATGAATTGCGCTCGGGCTCACTGCAGATCATCTTCTCCGTAGATCTCTTCAACGAAGGGCTCGACATCCCTGATGTGGATACCCTTCTCCTGCTACGGCCCACCTCTAGCGCGACAGTCTTCTTGCAACAGTTGGGACGGGGTCTGCGGCGAACGGATGACAAGGCAGTACTCACCGTCCTGGACTTCATTGGCCAACACCGCAAAGAGTTCCGATTCGAGGAGCAGTTCCGAGCTCTCACTAACCTGACACGCAACAGGCTTCTGCATCACATTGAGCAAGACTTCCCTCAACTTCCCTCCGGCTGCCAGATCATCCTAGAGTCCAAGGCCAAGGACTTGATCATCGAAAACATCCGGAATCAGATTTCCGTAAACGTCACACACCTTGCGCGCGAAGTAGCCTCGTACGCAGAACCCCGCCTTGCGGGATACCTGCGCGAGAGCGGGCGCGAGATCAAGGAGTTGTACCGAGGAAACGGCAACTCCTGGACCGGCCTACTACGTAGAGCCCGCCTGTTGCCGCCTGACGGCCCGGAGGGCGAAGCAGCACTCCTCAAACGCGTCCCAGCGCTCCTCCACGTCGATGACCCGCTGCGAGCACAGGCATACTCGAAACTGCTCACCGAAAGTCCACACCCCTACGTCGAACTGACGGAGCAAGAGCAAGCCTTTGCGCGCATGCTCTTCTTCTCTCTGTGGCCACTGGGCGGCGGCTTCGCAAGCTATCAGGAGGGATTCGACACCCTCCGCAACCAGCCAGCATTCCGCGATGAGGTATGCCAAGTACTGGATCATGCCATCAATAAGGTCGATCACGTCCCAATCCCATTGCTGGGAACCCACAGCAGCCTCCCCCTTGCCATTCATTCCTCATACAGTCGCGAGGAGATACTGCCAGCTCTGGGACAGTCGACAGCAGGCGGCTTTATGCCCGGGAATTTTCGTGAAGGCGTCAAGTGGTGCGAGAACATCGCAACCGATGCGCTGTTCATCACCCTAGAGAAGGACGAGAAGGACTTCTCGCCCGAAACACGATACAAAGACTACGCCCTGAATGACTTCCGATTCCACTGGGAATCTCAAAACCAAACATCAGAGACGTCACCCACCGGAATTCGGTATCAAACACACAAAGAACTCGGAACCCGGATCCTCCTCTTCGTGCGCCGCTATAAAAAGACCGATGTCGGAGGACCGCAGCCTTGGATGCTATTGGGGCCGGCCGAATATGTCGAGCATACCGGCAGCAAGCCCATGGGTATCATCTGGAAACTGCGCCATGAAATTCCTGCCGATGTGCTGACATACTCCGCAATCGTAGCCGGCTAAGGGCTGCCCCGTAATTCTTGGCACTCACCAGATTTTCGGGACAAACCTTAATCACCTGCCAATCCGTGACGGATACAAAAATGGGAACCCGTCAAGGATAGTGCGCCGACCAAGGCTGTCCCGCAAACGTGGTGCTGCATTGACCTCAGGTCGGCTCGATAGGGTCTGGGCCGCAGCCGACGGAAGAGGATCGTTCGATGGCGACATATGACCAGCTGACCGAAGGGGCCGGTCCGGAGCATGTCACGCGAGCCGGACGGGACGTTGTCGCCGGCTGACGGATCCCGGAGTTCATGAAGATGCAACTCGTCGAGGTGGGCATCCCGGTGGCTCCGCGCCTCATCAAGCGGGTCGTGATGCAGAGCGAGGCCGATCCAGTCCTCCACACGTCCCAGGGTCAGCTCTACCGCCTCACGGAGGACACAGACCCCCATAGACCGGCTGAGCGATCATGGTTCGGTGTTGAGCCGGAGACCGGAACGGTTTACTTCGTCATGCCAGATGGGGAGGCATGGTTCGCCAACTCGGGTGTCGACGTGTGGCTCACCGTGCTTCACCACTACGGCAGCCGCGTCACCGCCTCAGAGCTCCTTAGCGAGCCGGACGGGCCCGAGGAGTACCTCTCCGAAGACGAGGAAGAGCGGGCCTTCGCCGAGCTGAACCGGCTGGCCGAGGAGCTGAAGGAGATCGACCCGGCAGCCCTCAACGGCTACGAGGGGTTTCTCTGGCCAGCACACCTGGACCGCTGGCTCTACTGACCTCGGTCGGCAGATCAGAGCCCGCAGGTCTGGACCCGTGCGGGAGGCCAGGCGGCCCCACGACTGAGATGATCAGCATGCGGGGGCTGTGATCACGGCGTCAGAGCCTTCATGGATAGCGCCGCACTCCGGACTCACTCCGAAGCAGTTCGGCAAACTGATCACAGTGCTGCGACGCGGAAACCCGTCCCTTGCTTGCAGGGGTCGTCCGTGGAGTCTGCCGCTGGAAGACCGGGTGCTGCTGGTTGCCGCGTACTGGCGGACACACCTGACCTTGCGGCAGCTGGCCCCCTTGTTCGGGATCTCGAAGTCGTCCGCGGGCCGGATCGTGAGCCACATCGGGCCCCTGCTCGCGCTGCGACCGCGGAACCGCTTCCGCCGAGACACGGTGCTGATCGTGGACGGCACCCTGGTACCGACACGGGACCACAGCGTGGCGGAGCAGTCCAAGAACTACCGCTACTCGACCAACCGTCAGGTCGTCATCGATGCCGACTCACGCCTTGTCGTCTCCGTCCACCACGCCATGCTCGGCATCGCCCGCCTCCACAACATCGCCCTGGCCGGATAGTGGATCTATGCCGACGGCTGATGCGGAGCACGTCTGAGATCACTTGCGGGACAGCCATTAAAGCGTGTTGCAGAAGTCTGTGGGCGGGCAGGCGGAGCCGGGTTCGGCACCTTTGCGGATCATGGTGTGAGGGCGTGGTTGTGCATGGTGGCG
>NZ_JBHWZJ010000469.1:0-4756 GCF_042728415.1 Streptomyces sp. NPDC060198
CCTGCTGGAGGAGGCGCAGCCGGGCCGCCGCGTAGCCGCTGGGTCCCGAGTCTTCGGTTTCGGTGGTCACTTCGGTACTCGTCACCCAGCTGCCTTCCGTTTTACGGGCGTCGGTGTCAGAGGGCGTCCGGGCCGCGTTCGCCGGTCCGTACCCGGACCGCCGTCTCGACCGGCACGCTCCAGACCTTGCCGTCACCGATCTTGCCGGTGCGGGCCGCCTTCACGACGACGTCGATGAGCTGTTCGGAGTCCTCGTCCTCGACCAGGACCTCGATGCGGATCTTCGGTACGAGGTCGACGGTGTACTCGGCACCGCGGTAGACCTCGGTGTGGCCGCGCTGGCGTCCGTAGCCGCTGGCCTCGGTCACCGTCAGCCCCTGGACGCCGAAGGTCTGGAGGGCCTCCTTGATCTCGTCCAGCCGGTGGGGCTTCACGACCGCCGTGATGAGCTTCATGCGTCCACCTTCTTGTTCGGAGCTGCCGGGGTGTCGAGGACCGGTGCCGCGGTGCGGGAGGACGCACCGCCGCCGGCTCCGCTGAAGTCGTACGCGGTCTCGGCGTGCTCGACCTGGTCGATGCCGGAGATCTCGTCGTCCTCGGTGACCCGCATCCCGATCGTCTTGTCGACGAGGAAGGCGAGGACCGCGGACACCACCAGAGAGTAGGCCAGGACGGAGAAGACTCCTACGGCCTGCTTGCCGAGCTGGTCGAGGCCGCCGCCGTAGAAGAGGCCCTTGGCGTCGGACTGGACTCCGCCGGTGGCGAAGAACCCGATGAGCAGCGAGCCGACGACACCGCCGACGAGGTGGACGCCGACGACGTCGAGCGAGTCGTCGTAGCCGAACTTGTACTTCAGGCCGACCGCCATGGCGCAGAGGAGACCGGCGATGGCACCGACCGCGATCGCGCCGAGCGGGCTGACGGCACCACCCGAGGGGGTGATGGCGACGAGTCCGGCGACGGCGCCGGAGGCGGCACCGAGGGTGGTGAAGGAACCGTGGCGCAGCTTCTCGTACCCGAGCCAGGCGAGCATCGCGGCGGCGGTGGCGACCTGCGTGTTGACGAACATCACGGCGCCCACGCCGTCGTCGTTGCCGAGCCAGGAGCCGGCGTTGAAGCCGAACCAGCCGAACCACAGGAGGCCGGCGCCGAGCATGACGAGCGGCAGGCTGTGCGGCCTCATCGGGTCGCGCTTGAAGCCGACGCGCTTGCCGATCACGAGGATCACACCGAGGGCCGCCGCACCCGCGTTGATGTGGACGGCCGTACCGCCGGCGAAGTCGATGACGCCCAGCTCGAAGAGCCAGCCGCCGGCGCCCCAGACCCAGTGGGCGACGGGGAAGTAGACCACGGTCACCCAGAGGGTGATGAAGAGCGCCCAGGCGGTGAACTTCACGCGGTCGGCGAGAGCACCGCTGATCAGGGCGGGGGTGATGATGGCGAACATCAGCTGGAAGACGGCGAAGACGTACACCGGGATGGTGTAGCCGTCCCAAAGCTCGGTCAGACCGATTCCGCTGAGGCCGACGTAGTCGGACGACCAGCCGATGAGGGAGCCGGAGTCGGTGCCGAAGGCGAGGCTGAATCCGTAGAGCACCCACAGGATCGTCACGATCCCGAGGCTGATGAAGCTCATCATCAGCATGTTCAGGCTGCTCTTGACGCGGACCATGCCTCCGTAGAAGAAGGCCAGGGCCGGGGTCATGAGCATCACCAGGGCCGAGCAGATGAGCATGAACCCGGTGTTGGCGGCAGACAGCTGGGGGGTGTCTGCGGCAAGCGTCGTGATGCCTGGGGGCATCGGCGTCTCCTCGTCGTCGGAGCGGCCGCGGCGTGCGGGGGAAGGCTGCGGGACCACTGGGAAAGGTGCGGGCCTTATGCGCCATGAGATTGGCGGAGCACCGTTTCCACGGATGCCGCTCGGTGTTTCGCCGCAGTGACGAAGCCGCCGGGAGTGTTACGTCGGCATGAACCCGGAGCGACGTAACCGGTGTCCCGCCTACCATGCGGTCCATGCCGCATACGGTGCGGTTGAAATCCCGCGACACGCGAACCGGCCACGGCGGCCCCCCGCCCACCTGGCACGAAAGAGCCTGCCGGTGGTCTCGGGGTGGCCGCCGCGGCCGGTGGGCGCGGCGCCGGATCAGATCGCTTCGGCGGTCTCCGGCAACTGGTCGCCGAGCGCCTCGGTGAGGTGCGCGACGTCGGCCACGTCCCCGAAGTCCCTGGCAGCGGCGTCGACGGTCTTGCGCAGACGGGTGTTGACCCGCTCGGACCGGACCTTCTTGGCGACGGCGAGTGCCTGGCCGGCCAGCACCATCGACTTTTCGGGCTCGCGCTTGAGCAGATGGACGGTGGCCATGCCGATGAGGTTGAGCGCGTAGCTGCGGTGGTGCTCGTCGTCCTCGGCGAAAAGCTCGACGGCTCTGGCCATGGCGGGTTCGGCGAGCGAGGCGTACGTGGGACTGCGGCCGGCGACATAGGCCAGGTCACGGTAGGAATGGGCGTTCTCGCCGTTGAGTTCGGCCTCGGAGAAGAACTTGATCCAGTCGGGCTCGGGCTCGTCGTCCAGACCGGCGTCGAGGAAGGTGTCCTCGGCCATGCGGACCGCGCGCTTGCACTTTCCGGGCTGGCCCATGTTGGCGTAGGCGCGGGCCTCCATCGCATACAGCATCGACTGGGTGCGTGCGGTCGCGCACTCCCGGCTGCCGTACTGCGCGAGGTGGATCAGCTCCAGGGCGTCGTCCGGGCGGCCGAGGTGGATCATCTGCCGGCTCATGCTGGAGAGGACGTACGAGCCCAGCGACTTGTCCCCGGCTTCCTTGGCCGCGTGCAGGGCGAGGACGAAGTACTTCTGGGCGGTGGGCTGGAGGCCTACGTCGTAGCTCATCCAGCCTGCCAGCTCGGCGAGTTCGGCGGCGCAGCGGAAGAGCCGGACGGCGGTGGCGGCGGGCTGGGGCTCCTGCAACAGGTCGGTGACCTCGTGGAGTTGGCCGACGACCGCCTTGCGGCGCAGCCCGCCGCCGCACTGCGCGTCCCACTGGCGGAACATCGCCGTGGTGGATTCCAGCAGGTCGAGTTCGGGCTTGGAAAGACGGGACGGGCGGCGGGCGGCGGCGGGCGATTCGGGTTCGGCCGGGCCAGTGGGGGCGACCGGCACCAGCCAGCGCTGCATGGGCTCGATCAGTGTGGGTCCGGCGGCGAGCTGGAGCGAGGAGCCGAGGAAGCCCCGGCGGGCGAGCATCAGGTCGCTGCGGGAGAACTCGCTGAGCAGGGCGACGGTTTGGGGGCCCGCCCAGGGCAGGTCCACTCCGGAGACGGACGGCGACGTGTGGGCGGTCCGCAGCCCGAGGTCCTCCACGGCGACGACGCTGCCGAAGCGCTCCGAGAAGAGTTCGGACAGGATGCGCGGGATCGGCTCGCGGGGCTGTTCGCCGTCGAGCCACCGCCGCACGCGCGAGGTGTCGGTGCTGATGTGGTGGGCACCCATCTGGCGGGCCCGCCGGTTGACCTGGCGCGCGAGCTCACCCTTGGACCAGCCGCTGCGCACGAACCATGATCCCAATTGCCCGTTGGGGCGCTTTCCGGCATTCGTATCGCCTGCGCCACTGCCACTCACCGGAACGCCCCCATCTCGCCGAAACCTCTTCGTGCGAACCTCTGCCCGGCTACCCAGAATGCCGTAACCCGGTACCGCCCGTACGGAAGTCGTCCGCCATCGAACAAGAAAACGGGTTGCCACCGGCATACCCGCGGGTGCTCATACTCCCAGAGTCCGTGTACCGACGGTAATCCTACGATCACCCTCGCCGCGAGGGCGAATTCAGAAACGCCACCATTCGCCACCCCCTCGAATGAAGCTGTCCGGCGCGGGGCGCGCTTGACTTGACAGGCGCCGAACAACAGGGGGCGCGAAGGAGTGCTTCGGGTTGCGCGGATCGAATCGTGCACGGCCGAGTACTCCCGTGCGCCGCCCATTCGGGGGCGACCACCGGCGGGCTGCCGGACCGCGGGACCCCGCCGCCACGTAACCATCGGCGCTCCGGACCCGTTGGAGGGGGCATGGGCTTCACGATCGGCGGCATCCGTGAGCTGCGATCCGGATCGCGGCGACGCGACCGCACGGCCGGGAGTACGGCCGTGGCGGAGTACACCGGTCTGTGGGGATGGGCCGTACGGCCCGGCGCCCGCGCACGGACCGGCTCCCGCGTCTGCTCCTGCGGAGACCGGCGCTGCGCCGCACCAGGCGCCCATCCGCTGGAGTCCGCCCGCGAGGTTCCCGCCGGAGCCTCCCTCGACGACGCGGCCTGCGCCTGGGCCGAGGTCCCCGGGGCCCCGATGATGCTGCCGGTGGGCCGAGCCTTCGACATCCTGGAGGTGGCGGAGGCGGCCGGCCGGCGGGCGCTGGTCCGGCTGGAGCGGATGGGGCTGCCGCTCGGCCCGGTGGCGGTGACCCCGGACGGACGGGCGCAGTTCTTCGTCGCCCCCGGAGCCGCCGCCCAGCTTCCGGAGCTGCTCTACCGGATGGGCTGGGACGACGCCCCGCTCGATCTGCGTGCCCTCGGGCCGGGCACCCACATCACCGCGCCGCCCTGCGACCTCGGCGGCCTCGGCCCGGTGCGCTGGCTGCGCCCGCCCGCTCTGGACACGGCGGCCGCTCCCCCGCCGGCCCGGCTGCTGCTCGGCACCCTGGCGTACAGCTGCCACCGTACGTAGAGGTCCCGGAACGCCGATGGGCGGCGGCCCCGGTCGGGGC
>NZ_JBHWZJ010000470.1:0-4708 GCF_042728415.1 Streptomyces sp. NPDC060198
CCAGGGGCCGGCCCGCTCTCACCCCGCGAGCGCCGCCTCCATCATCTTCCTGGCGACCGGCGCCGCCAGGCCGTTGCCGCTGACCTCGGATCGGGCGGCCCCCGAGTCCTCCACGACCACGGCGACCGCCACCTCCTTGCCGGAGGTGGCGTCCTTCGCGTACGAGGTGAACCAGGCGTACGGGGTGTTCTCGTTGCCCACGCCGTTCTGGGCCGTACCCGTCTTGCCGCCCACCTCGGCGCCGTCGATCCGCGCGTTGGTGCCCGTACCGTCCTCGACCACCGTCACCATCGCGCTGCGCAGTTGTGCGGCGGTCGACTCCGACACCACCCGCTCGGTGTCGCCGTCCGGGTACTCCTGGAGCGCCGCCCCCTTGGAGTCCGTCACCGAGGAGACCAGGTGCGGGGCCGCCAGCTCACCTCCGTTGGCGAGCGCCGCGGAGACCATCGCCATCTGCATCGGCGTGGCCGTGACCTCGAACTGGCCGATGCCGGTGAGCGCGGTCTGCGCGCTGTCCATCTCCTTCGGGTACACGCTCGCCGAGGCCCGCACCGGGACGTCGAGCTTCTCGGTGTCGAAACCGAACTTCTCCGCCATCGCCCGCAGCTTCTCCTGGCCGAGGTCGGCCGCCACCTTGGCGAAGACGTTGTTGCAGGAGTACTGGAGCGCCGTGCGCAGGGTGGCGTTCTCGCAGGGGGCGGAGGCGCTCTCGTTGCTCAGCACGGTCGTGGTGCCGGGCAGGGTGTAGGGGTCGGGGCTGTCGGTGGCCTGGTCCACCGAGTCGTACAGGCCGTTCTCCAGCGCGGCCGACGCCACCACCAGCTTGAACGTCGACCCGGGCGCCAGCGGCTGCCGCAGGGCGCGGTTGACCAGCGACTTGTCGGGGTCGTCCAGCAGCTTCTGCCAGGCGTCCTGGTCCGTGGTCCCGCTGATCGTCGACGGGTCGTACGAGGGAGTGGAGACCATGCCGAGGATGCGGCCGGTCTTCGGGTCCATCGCGACCGCCGCGCCCTTGTCGTCGCCGAGCGCCTCGTACGCGGCCTTCTGCACGTCAGGATCGATCGTCGTCAGCACGTCGCCGGGGGCGGCCGCCTCGCCGGTGATCACGTCGGCGGCGTTCTTCAGCCGGTCGTCCGTGCCGTCGAGCACCGGGCCGTAGATGCCCTCCAGCTGGGTGGAGCCGTACGCCTGCGAGCCGTAACCGGTGACGGCGGCGTACAGCTCTCCGTCCGTGTAGGTGCGCTTGTACGCGAGGTCTCCGCTCGTGGTCCTCTCGGATCCGGTGACCGGGGAGCCGGCCACGATGATGTCACCGAGCGGCTGCGCGTACTGCGCGATGGTGTTCCGCCGGTTGTTGTCGTTGTCCGCGAGCGCCTTCGCGTCGTACACCTGCACCCAGCTCGCCCGCACCAGCAGCGCGAGGACCAGGAGCAGGCAGAAGACCGAGGTTCGCCTGATCGTCTTGTTCATCCCCCCGGAGGACGAACGAGGGAGCGGCGGATGTTCCCGCTCGTGCCGCTTCTCACCGATTTCTCAGGCGCCCCGCCCGCCGCGCGGGGACCTCGCTGCGCGGGGCTCAGAGGCGGCGGGTCGCCAGCGTCAGGCGGTCGCGGGCGTCGAAGAGGGCGTCCTTCACCGTCTGCTCGTGGGCGGGGGTGAGCCGGGCGACCGGCACCGAGCAGCTGATGGCGTCGCGCGAGGGCGTCCGGTACGGGATCGCCACACCGAAGCACCGCAGCCCCAGAGTGTTCTCCTCGCGGTCCACCGAGTAACCCTGCTCGCGGATGGTGTGCAGCTCCTCGATGAGCCGCTCGCGGTCGGTCAGCGTGTGCTCGGTCAGCGCCGGGAGCGTCTCGGGCAGCATCTTGCGCACCTGCTCGTCGCTGTAGGTGGCCAGCAGCGCCTTGCCCAGCGAGGTGGAGTGCGCGGGCAGCCGGCGTCCGACGCGGGTGAACGGGCGCAGATAGTGCTGGGACTGGCGGGTCGCGAGGTAGACCACGTTGGTGCCGTCGAGCCGGGCCAGGTGGATGGTCTCCGTGGTGTCGTCGGAGAGCCGGTCGAGGGTGGGGCGGGCGGCGGCCACCACCTCGTCGCCGTCGATGTAGGAGGTGCCGACCAGCAGGGCGCGGACCCCGATGCCGTACCGGGTGCCGGTGGCGTCGGTCTCCACCCAGCCGAGCTCGACCAGGGTGCGCAGCAGCATGTAGAGGCTGGACTTGGGATAGCCCACCGCCTCCTGCACGGCGGCGAGGGAGTGCATCCCGGGGCGCCCCGCGAAGTATTCGAGGAGCTCCACCGTCCGTACCGCGGACTTGACCTGCGCCCCACCAGACTCGGCAGTCGACATCGCCCTCGCCCCTTCCCAACTTCTTCGAAATCCCGTGACTTCGCCGTGACTTCTTGCCCGTGACTTCTTGCCAACGCGGAACGCCCGGAAATAGAGTTCCAGGACATTCACGATGAGGAACGCCGTTCAGAATACCGAACAACTTCCTGGCGTGTGGCAGAGAGTACGGAAGGGAAAACGGTGGCAGCAGCACCAGTCTGGAGCGTCGACCCCCGCACCGGGAACCCGCGCGAGCAGGTTGCGGTGGAGGCTACAGCGGAGGAGGTCGACCGCGTGGTGCGGGCGGCGCACGCCGTTCGCGACGCCCTCGCCGACCGCACCGTGCGCGCCGCCTTCCTGCGCACCGCGGCCGACCTCCTCGCCGGGTCGGCGGACTCGGTCGTCGCGACCGCCGACGTGGAGACCGCGCTCGGCACACCCCGACTGACCGGCGAACTCGCGCGCACGGCAGCCCAGTTGCGGGCTTTCGCCGAGGTCGTCGAAGAGGGCGCCTTCCTCGACATCCACATCGACCACGAAGACGCCGACCGTACCCCGCCCTGGCCCGACCTGCGCCGCTGGAAGATCCCGCTCGGCGTCGTCGCCGTCTACGCGGCCAGCAACTTCCCGCTCGCCTTCTCCGTCCCCGGCGGCGACACCGCGAGCGCGCTGGCCGCGGGCTGCCCGGTCGTCGTCAAGTCGCACCCCGACCACCCGGCCACCTCCGAGCTGACCGCCTCCGTGCTCCGCAGGGCCGCCGCCACGCACGGGCTGCCCGAGGAGATCGTCGGGCTCGTGCACGGCTTCGAGGCCGGCGTCGAGCTGGTCCGCCACCCGCTGATCTCCGCCGCCGGCTTCACCGGCTCGATCCGCGGCGGTCGCGCCCTGTTCGACGCGGCGGCGGCCCGTCCCGCCCCCATCCCCTTCCACGGCGAGCTCGGCTCCCTCAACCCCGTCGTCGTCACCGAGGCGGCGGCGGCCGAGCGCGGCGAGCAGATCGGCGCCGGTCTCGGCGGCTCCATGACGATGGGCGCCGGACAGTTCTGCACCAAACCCGGACTGGTCCTGGTCCCGGCGGGCGAGAGCGGCGACGCCCTGGTGAAGACCCTCACCGCGACCGTCGGCGACACCGCCCCCGCCGTCATGCTCGACCACCGGATGCGGGACGCCTTCATCGCCGGAGTACGCGACCGGGCCGCCCTCCCCGACGTGGAAGCGCCCGTCACCCCGGGCGACGGCGGCGAACACGCCGTCGCCTCCGGCTTCCTCACCGTCCCGGCCTCCCGCCTCACCGAGGACGGCCCGCACGAGGCGCTCCTGGAGGAGTGCTTCGGCCCGGTCACCGTCGTCGCCCGGTACGCCTCCGAGGACGAGATCGCCGCCGTACTCGGCCGCCTCCCCGGCAACCTCACCGCCACCCTGCACATCTCCGGCGAGGAGGAGGCGGGCGGCGCCGCCCCGCTCCTCGCCGCCCTCACCCCGCTCGCCGGGCGGGTACTCGTCAACGGCTGGCCCACCGGTGTCGCCGTCGCGCCCGCCCAGCACCACGGCGGTCCCTACCCGTCGACCACGTCCACCTCGACCTCGGTCGGCGCGACCGCCATCGAGCGGTGGCTGCGCCCGGTGACGTACCAGTCGACCCCCGAAGGCCTCCTCCCGCCCGAGCTCCACGACGACAACCCGCTGGGCCTGCCCCGCCGGGTGAACGGATGACGACCATGACCGTGCGCATTCCCGAACTCCCCTTCGAGCTGGAGCCGTTCGGCCCCGAGGGGAAGTGGACCTACGAAGCCGGTGCGCTGACCGGCACCGCGGGCGCCCAGCAGGACCGCTTCGTACCGCCCGGCGGCGACTCCCTCGAACCGACGAGCGACGCACCGCGCCTGCTGGGCACCGCCCCCGCCGGTGACTTCCAGCTGCTCGCCCGGGTCAAGGTCGGTTTCGCCGGTGCCTACGACGCCGGAGTGCTCTACCTCCACGTCGGGGAGCACGACTGGGCGAAGATCTGCCTGGAGCTCTCGCCCGCCGTGCCCACCATCTGCACGGTCGTCACCCGGGGCGTCTCCGACGACGTCAACTCCTTCACCGTGGACGGCGACACCTTCTGGCTGCGGCTCAGCCGCAACGGCGGCGCCTTCGCCTTCCACGCTTCGCCGGACGGTGTCGCCTGGACCTTCGTCCGCGTCTTCGCCCTCGGCGACCCGGAGGGCACGGCCTCCGCCTCGGTCGGCTTCCTCGTCCAGGCGCCCGTGGGCGACGGCTGCGAGGTCACCTTCGACCGGATCGCCTTCCGCCCGGAAGGTGTCGCCGACCTGCGCGACGGCAGCTGAGCGCTCTCGCCCGCCGCTCGTACCCCGGCCCCTGCCCGCCGCCTCCGTCCGG
>NZ_JBHWZJ010000471.1:0-4705 GCF_042728415.1 Streptomyces sp. NPDC060198
GTGCCCCGCGCGCGGTCGCGCGGGGCACCCCCCGCCGGGTACGGAACCAGCCGGACCCGTACCCGGAGCCTCACTCCAACTCCCGGGGACACAGTTGTCTCCGGGAGCCCGGCCCACTCCCCACGCAAGGGCACCCCCGTGACAGCACACATAACGGACGGATCGCGCCAGCGGCGCCGCCGTCTCGACCGGCGGGTCATCGTCCCGCTCACCGTTGTCTCCGCGCTCGTCGGCGCCGTCGCCCTCTCGGGCTGCGGTTCCCAGCGGGACGCGAGCGTGTTCACCGTCCTGAACTCCTCGACGGACGACTCGTACCACGGCTGGGACGCCGCGACCCTGAAGCGCTGCAGCAAGCAGCTGGGCGTCACCATCGAGCAGCAGTCCGTCCCGGCCGCGCAGGTCATGACGAAGTCGCTCCGGATGGCCTCCTCGAAGTCGCTGCCCGACATCATCCAGTTCGACGGCTCCGAGATGCCGACCTTCGCCGAGACCGGTGGTCTGCTGGACCTGAAGAAGCTGGGCGTCTCCACCGCGGACATCCCCGAGGGCATCCTCGACTACGGCTCGTACAAGGGCACGTACTACGGGGCGGCGCGCACGGTGAACACCCTCGCGCTCTTCTACAACAAGGACATCCTCGACAAGGCCGGCCTGCCGGTGCCCACCACCTGGGCCGAGATGCAGGCGACCGCCAAGAAGCTCACCAAGAAGGGGAGCTACGGCGTCGCGCTCAGCGCGGGCGGCGCGGAGGACGGTGTCTACCAGTTCACGCCGTTCATGTGGTCCAACGGCGGCGACGAGACCGACCTCGACTCGCCCGAGGTGGTCGGGGCCCTGGACTACTGGAAGTCCCTCCTCAAGGACGGCTCCCTCTCCAAGTCCACGGTCAACTGGACGCAGGCCGACGTCAACGACCAGTTCATGGCGGGCAACGCGGCCATGATGATCAACGGCCCGTGGCAGGTCGAGACGCTCAACACGAAGAAGAACCTGCACTGGGGCATCGCGCAGATCCCGGTCCCGAAGGCCGGCGACGACTCGGTGGGTCCGCTGGGCGGCGGCATGCTGACCATCCCGGACGTCGGGGACACCGCGCGGGAGAAGACCTCGGCGAAGATCGTCAACTGCATGACCAGCGAGCAGGAGGAGGTCACCTACGCGCTGAACAGCTGGATGATCCCGGCCAACGAGAAGGCCGCCGCCGTGTGGCGCACGAAGGTGCCGTCGCTCAGCTCGCTCGCCGACCAGGTGGCCACCGCCCGCTCGCGCACCGCGCAGCTCGGCTCCGGCTGGACCTCCGTGTCGCTCGCGCTGCAGAGCGCCTTCCAGTCGGCCCTCACCGGGCAGTCCAGTGAGTCGGCCCTCCACCACGCCCAGCAGCGTGTCGAGAGCGGGAACTGAGGTATCTGAACATGTCATCCACCGCTGCTTCCGCACCTGCCGGCTCCGCACCCGCGACCTCCGCACCCGCGGCGGCCCCCGCGGCGAAGAGCCCGAAGCCGGGCTCCCTCAAGCTCCGCCGCACGCTGGCCCAGTGGGGGTTCATCGCCCCCGCCGTGATCTTCATGCTGCTGTTCTTCGGCTACCCGCTCGTCCGCAACGTCGTGATGAGCTTCCAGCACTACACGCCGTCCACCTTCTTCACGGGTGAGGCGCCCTTCAACGGGTTCGACAACTGGCGGAACGTCTTCCAGGACGATCTGTTCGGCAAGGCCCTGTGGCAGACCATCCTCTTCACGATCGGCTCGCTGATCGGGCAGTTCTGCATCGGCCTCGCCCTCGCGGTGTTCTTCAACCGCCGCTTCCCCCTCAACGGGGTGCTGCGGTCGCTGATCCTGCTGCCCTGGCTGGTCCCGATGGTCGTCTCCGGTGTCGTCTGGCGCCGCATCCTCGACCAGGACACGGGTGTCCTCAACTCCTTCCTGGGCCTGTTCGGCGCCGGTGACACCCCCTGGCTGAGCAGCACCGGCATGGCGCTGATCTCCGTCGTCATGGTGAACATCTGGATCGGCATCCCGTTCAACATGGTGATCCTCTACGGCGGCCTCCAGGAGGTCCCGAAGGAGATGTACGAGGCGGCCTCGCTGGACGGTGCCTCCGCCTGGCGCCAGTTCCGCTCGATCACCCTGCCGCTGCTCAAGCCGGTCATCACCGTGGTGCTGGTGCTGGGCTTCATGTCGACCGTCAAGATCCTGGACCTGGTCCTGGCCCTGACGGACGGCGGTCCCGCCGACTCCACCCAGACGCTCGGCACCCTGACGTACCAGAACTCCTTCGCCCAGCTGGACTTCGGCGCGGGCGCGGTGGTCGGCAACATCCTGATCCTGATCTCCGCGGTCTTCGCGGTGTTCTACCTGCGGGCCAACCGCAACGAGGGGAAGTGAACGGCATGGCGACCACCACTCCCGCCGTTTCGGCCCGTACCGCGGGCGGGCCGGCCGAGAACAAGCCGAAGCGCCACTGGGGCGCGATGATCATCGGGATCGTCATCCTCTGCGTGATGCTCTTCCCGCTCTACTGGATGGTCAACACGGCCCTCCAGCCGGAGTCGGGTCTGCTGGAGGTCTCCCCGGTCCCGCACAGCCTGGACTTCTCTGGCTTCAGCGACGCGTTCAAGGAGCAGGGCGGGCACCTGCTGACCTCGCTCGGCGTCGCGCTCGGCGCCGTGGTCATCTGCCTCGCGTTCTCCGCTCCGGCCGCCTACGGGCTCGCCCAGTTCAAGCTGCGCGGCACGAAGACCGTCGTGTTCGGCACCCTGATCACGCAGATGGTCCCCGGCATCGTCATCGCCAACGCCCTCTACAGCGCCTACGTGGACCTGGGGCTGGTCAACTCGTACGCCGGTCTGATGCTGGCGGACGCCTCGCTGGGCATCCCCTTCGCGATCGTGCTGATGCGCTCGTTCATGGTGGCGATCCCGCGCGAGGTCATCGAGGCGGCGGAGGTCGACGGCGCGGGCAAGTTCCGTACCTTTGTCCAGGTCGTTCTGCCGATGAGCCGCAACTCCCTGATCACGGCGGGGCTGTTCTCGTTCCTGTACGCATGGAGCGATTTCATGTTTGCCCTCACACTGAACACCACGGACGACGTGAAGCCGATCACCCTCGGCATCTACCAGTACATCGGTGCGCACGTCGGAGACTGGGGCTCGGTCATGTCCGCGGCGGTTCTGTCGGCGATCCCGGCTGCCGTGCTGCTCGTCCTGTCCCAGAAGTACATCGCCGCCGGGATTACCGGCGGCTCGGTCAAGTAAGGGCTTTTCATGAGTGAGTTCCCTGTCTTCCCTCCGGGTTTCGTCTTCGGTGCGGCCACCGCGTCGTACCAGATCGAAGGCGCGGTGACCGAGGACGGCCGCGGCCCCTCCATCTGGGACACCTACAGCCACACGCCGGGACGTACGGACGGCGGCGACACGGGTGACGTGGCCTGCGACCACTACCACCGCTACCCCGAGGACGTGGCGCTCCTGCGCGACCTGGGCGTGGACTCGTACCGCTTCTCCATAGCCTGGCCGCGCATCCAGCCGACCGGCAGCGGCCCGGCCAACGCCAAGGGCCTGGACTTCTATTCGCGCCTGGTCGACAACCTGCTCGAAGCGGGCATCGAGCCCGCCGCCACCCTGTACCACTGGGACCTCCCGCAGGCCCTGGAGGACAAGGGCGGCTGGCGCGTGCGCGAGACGGCCGAGCGCTTCGGCGAGTTCACCGCGATCATGGCCGAGCACCTGGCCGACCGGGTGCCGCGCTGGATCACCCTGAACGAGCCCTGGTGCAGCGCCTTCCTCGGTTACTCGGTGGGCCGGCACGCCCCGGGCGCCAAGGAGGGCACCGGCGCGCTGGCCGCCGCCCACCACCTGCTGGTCGGCCACGGCCTGGCCATGAAGGAGCTGCGCGCCGCGGGCGTCCGCGAGGCGGGCATCACTCTCAACCTGGACCGCAACCTCCCGGCCGCCGACACCGACGCGGACCGGGGCGCGGTGCTCCGCGCGGACACCCAGCACAACCTGGTGTGGACCGAGCCGATCCTCGCGGGCCGTTACCCGGCGAGCGACGAGGAGACCTGGGGTGAGCTGATCACCAACCAGGACTTCCGTCTCGACGGCGACCTGGAGCTGATCTCCCAGCCGCTGGACTTCCTGGGCATCAACTACTACCGCCCGATCGTCGTCGCGGACGCCCCGTACCGCGAGGCCGACCCGGCGCTGCGGGTGGCGACCGACAACCGGCTCCGCGAGACGGAGTACCCGGACGTCCGCCGCACCGCGATGGGCTGGCCCGTCGTGCCGGAGACCTTCACCGATCTGCTGACGGATCTGAAGAAGACCTACGGCGAGGCCCTGCCGCCCGTCCACATCACGGAGAACGGCTCGGCCGAGTTCGACACCGTCGACGAGGACGGCGCCGTGCACGACACGGACCGCGTCGAGTACCTGCGCGACCACCTGACGGCCCTCAAGGCCGCCATGGACGCCGGGGTGGACGTCCAGGGCTACTACGTCTGGTCGCTGCTGGACAACTTCGAGTGGGCGCTGGGCTACGCGAAGCGGTTCGGGATCATCCGGGTCGACTACGACACCCAGGAGCGCACCCCGAAGGACAGCTACCGCTGGTACCAGGAGCTGATCAAGGCTCACCGGAAGTAGCGGGGCCCGGCTCCGGGTCCTGACCCCCGGAGCCATCGGATGCGGGGCCGTACGGCGTGTTGG
>NZ_JBHWZJ010000472.1:0-4699 GCF_042728415.1 Streptomyces sp. NPDC060198
TGAGGCCGGGAGCGCCGTCACCGCGGGCGCGCTATGGCCTGCGTCCCCTGGACGCCTTGAGCACCTCCACGAGGCGGTCCACATCGGTCCAGGGGGCGCATCGGCGACCGCGCATCCGTGGGGCTGTCCCGGCTTCCCCGGGCTGGGCCCGCGCCACCTGTTCCGGGCGCCCGCCGCGGTTCTCAGTTCTCCGTGGTCTCGGCGTTCTCCGTGCCCGGGTTCTCCGTGAGCAGCTCGTCCGCGTCGACGATCCGGTACGCGTACCCCTGCTCGGCCAGGAACCGCTGCCGGTGCGCGGCGAAGTCCTGGTCGATGGTGTCGCGGGCGACCACCGAGTAGAAGCGGGCCTCGTGCCCGTCCGCCTTCGGGCGCAGCACCCGGCCGAGGCGCTGCGCCTCCTCCTGGCGGGAGCCGAACGTGCCCGACACCTGGATGGCGACGGTCGCTTCCGGCAGGTCGATGGAGAAGTTCGCGACCTTGGAGACGACCAGCACGCTGATCTCGCCCTGGCGGAACGACTCGAAGAGCTTCTCGCGCTGCGAGTTCGGCGTCTCGCCCTTGATGACGGGTGCGTTCAGGTGCTCGCCCAGCTCGTCCAGCTGGTCGATGTACTGCCCGATGACGAGCGTCTGCTCGCCCGCGTGCTTGCGCACCAGCGCCTCGGTGACCTTCCGCTTGGTGACGGTGGTCGCGCAGAAGCGGTACTTCTCCTCGGGCTCGGCCGTGGCGTACGCGAGCCGCTCGTGGTCGGTCAGGTTGACCCGTACCTCCACGCAGTCGGCGGGCGCGATGTAGCCCTGCGCCTCGATCTCCTTCCACGGGGCGTCGAACCGCTTCGGGCCGATGAGCGAGAACACGTCCGACTCCCGCCCGTCCTCGCGGACCAGCGTGGCGGTGAGGCCGAGGCGGCGGCGGGCCTGGAGGTCGGCGGTGAACTTGAAGACCGGTGCGGGCAGCAGGTGCACCTCGTCGTAGATCACCAGACCCCAGTCACGGGAGTCGAAGAGCTCCAGGTGCGCGTACACGCCCTTACGGCGCGTGGTGAGCACCTGGTACGTGGCGATGGTGACCGGGCGGATCTCCTTGCGGGTACCGCTGTACTCGCCGATCTCCTCCTCGGTCAGCGAGGTGCGCTTGATCAGCTCGTGCTTCCACTGCCGGGCCGAGACCGTGTTGGTCACCAGGATCAGCGTGGTGGCCTTCGCCTCGGCCATCGCACCGGCTCCGACCAGCGTCTTTCCGGCACCACAGGGGAGCACGACGACACCGGAGCCACCGTGCCAGAACCCGTCGACGGCCTGCCGCTGGTACGGGCGCAGCGACCAGCCGTCCTGGGCCAGCTCGATCGGGTGCGCCTCGCCGTCGACGTACCCGGCGAGGTCCTCCGCCGGCCAGCCGAGCTTCAGCAGCGTCTGCTTGATCTGCCCGCGCTCCGAGGGGTGCACGGCGACCGTGTCCGGGTCGAGGCGCGCCCCGACCAGCGGGGTGATCTTCTTCGACCGCAGCACCTCTTCGAGGACCGGCCGGTCGGTGCTGGTCAGTACGAGACCGTGCACCGGGTGCTTGGACAGAGTGAGACGGCCGTACCGCGCCATCGTCTCGGCGATGTCGACCAGCAGTGCGTGCGGCACGGGGTAGCGGGAGTACTCCACCAGCGCGTCGACGACCTGCTCGGCGTCGTGGCCGGCGGCGCGGGCGTTCCACAGCCCGAGCGGCGTCACGCGGTAGGTGTGGATGTGCTCGGGCGCGCGCTCCAGCTCGGCGAAGGGCGCGATCACCCTCCGGCACGCGTCCGCCAGCTCGTGGTCGACTTCCAGCAGAAGCGTCTTGTCGCTCTGGACGATGAGGGGTCCGGTCACTCGCTGCGGCCCTTTCTCCGGGGTACGGCCGCGCATGCGGCCAAACGTCCAGTGTGCCGCATCACCGCGCCTTGTGGGGTGGCGGTGGGTGTGAGGTGCGGGGCGCGCGGTGCGCGGGTCCGGGCGGTGGAGCAGGCGTACGGGATTCCGGGGCCCGTTCCCGCCTCGCCGCTCCCACGGTTTCCGTCGCTCCCGAGGCAGCCGGCCGTGCTCCGCTCCGCGAACCCCGGCTCAGGCGTCGTCGTGATTGAGCGTGCTCGCGATGCGTTCGGCCACGGCACGGCGAAGTCGTGGGTCCAGGCGGTGGGCGGTCAGGGACTCGTACAGCCACAGGCCGTCGGCGGCGAGCCGGGCGATGAACCGGTCGAGTGTGACCTGGTCGTCGGCGTCGCCGGTCTCCAGGGGCGGCACCCACCGGTCGATGACCGCGTCCCAGGCGGCCGCGTGACCGGGGGTGGTCGATCCCTCCAGCATGAAGAGGAGCTCCGCCCGGGTGGCGCTCTGGATGGCGACACGGGTGTAGGCGGCGAGCCGTTCCGCGGGGGTCGCCTCCTCGGCCTGTTTTCCCGCCGCCGCCGCGATGTGCGCCTCCCATTGGTCGGCGAGGTGCTGATGGATGGCCTGGACGAGGTCGTCGCGCGAGGCGAAGTGGTAGAGGAGTCCGCCCTTGGTCAGGCCGGCCTCGGCGGCGACGGAGTCGAACGTCACGCTCTTGACCCCCTCGCGTTCCACCACGCGGGCGGCTGCTTCGAGGATCTGGGTTCGTTTGCTGGTCCGCATGGGGTGCTCCGAGGGCGGGTGTCAGTGATGGGCGGGGGCGGACAGGGCTGATCCGGGGCCATGGTGACGCAGGAGGAGACCTGTGGTGATGGCGCCGACGGCGATGACGGCGGTGACCACGATCATGACGGTCGAGTAGGCACCGTCAAAGGCGGTGGACGCCGCGCTGATCAGCGACGGGTTGCTGTCCCCTGCCAGGTCGAGTGCGCTGTTCAAGCTGTCACGCGCGGATTCGGGGGCTCCGGAGGGCAGGTCGATGGTCGCGGTGTAGACGGCGGTGATGAGGCTGCCGAGCAGCGCGACCGCGATCAGGCTGCCGAACTCGTAGGACACCTCCTCCACGGAGGAGGCCATGCCCGCGCGGCGGGCCGGAACGTTGCCCATGATCGCGCTGGACGCGACGGACATGGCCCCGCCGAGACCCGCGCCCGTGATGAGCAGCCCGGTGACGAGCAGAGCCGTACTGGTGTCGAAGTACAGCAGCACCAGCAGCGAGCCGACCGCGCTGAGGGCGAGTCCGCCCGCGACGATGGGCAGCAGCCCGACCCGGTGGAGGCTCGCGCCGCCGGCGACGGCCGTGGGGAGCGCCCCCAGGGCGATGGCGGCGACCAGGACTCCGGCGCGCAGCGGGGTGAAGCCTTCCACGAGCTGGAACCGCTGTGTGGTGATGAGCTGGACACCGGCGATGGCGAACATCGAGAACCCGGCGGCCAGGACTCCGGCGAGGAAGGCACGGTTCCGGAAGATCGCGAACTCCAGCAGCGGGTACGGCAGACGTCGCTGCCTCCGGGCGAACGCCCACCCCCCGGCAGCCGCGGCGAGCACGGCGACGGCGATGACCGTCGGCGCGGGTTCCGCCTTGGCGGTCTCCTTGATGGCGAGCACGAGCCCGACCAGGGCGACGAGTGCGAGGAGCGAGGAGAGCAGGTCCCACCGCTTGCTCGGGTCCGCGTCGTTGGGCGGCGCGAGGACCAGCGCGGCGACCAGGGCCGCGACGACGACGGGGACGTTGACCAGGAACACCGATCCCCACCAGAAGCTCCGCAGCAGGAGGCCGCTGATGATCGGGCCCAGAGCGCTGCCCACGATGGCCAGGGTGCCCCAGACGGCGATGGCCATGTTGCGCTCGCGTTCGTCCTCGAACGTGATCCGGATCAGGGCCAGCGTCGCGGGCATCATCGCCGCCGCGCCTACCGCCAGAAGTGCCCGGGACGCGATCAGCGTCTCCGGGGTCGGCGAGAACGCGGCGGCCACCGAGGCCGCGCCGAAGACCACCAGACCGATCAGGAACATCCTCCGGTGCCCGAGCCGGTCACCCAGAGTGCCGCTGCCCAGCAGCAGCCCGGCCATCACCACCGGATAGGCGTTGATGATCCACAGACTCTCCGAACTGCTCGCACCGAGCTCCTCCACCAGCGTCGGCAGCGCGGCGTACAGGATCGAGTTGTCCAGCGTGATGAGCAGGAGCCCCGCACTCACCACCGCCAGCAGCAGCCACCGCCGCCTCGCACTCAGCACCATTCCCGCACACCTCTCGATCGGCATCGTCAACCACTTCTCCATAACTGTACCTTTCGGAAGGTACAGTTATGGAGTGGCCCGCAGGCCGGGGGAGTGGCGACCGAAAGGGGGGAGGGTCGGCCGGCCGGGGGTGCCGGCCGCATGGGGCGCCTCTCGCCTACGGGATACCGGGACCGGGCCGTCCCTCGCTCCCAGGGCTCCTCGGCGTGCTCCGCGAACCGGTCGAACATCGCGCCCGCGCCCTGCCTGCGCAGATGGAGCAGCGGTGAGTCGTGCCCGACGAGGCGCGCCAGGTGGGGCGGGACCAGTGCGTCGTGGTCGAACCGGAAGACGGAGAGGCTGACGTGGTTGATCGCGTGCTCCGCCGCGCTGAAGCGGGTGGTTGGAGACGGCGTCCTCGGTCAACCCGCTCCACGCCGTCGACGGGCACGCGGAACGGCGGCCAGAATTCGGCGTGAGCCTGACAGTGACCTCGTCCGGGTGAAAGGGCTAGTCATTGTCGTTCAGGGCCTTGTATCGTCGGATTCCGACGATACAAG
>NZ_JBHWZJ010000473.1:0-4695 GCF_042728415.1 Streptomyces sp. NPDC060198
ACCCCTGAGGGTTCCGGGCTCCTGCGGCAGCAGGCGCGTGACCGCGCCGCGCTGCTACTTCTTGTTGCGACGCTGAACGCGCGTACGCTTGAGCAGCTTGCGGTGCTTCTTCTTGGCCATCCGCTTGCGCCGCTTCTTGATAACAGAGCCCACGACTACCCTCGCTCACTTCTCATCCTGGTGCGGGGCGTCTGGGCCCACACGACCTACGTCGGCCTAGCCTACCCGTCACTTGGTGAGGGACGTAATCCGAGGGAAAGACGTCAGGCCGACTCGACCCCCACAAAGGATTCGCGGAGGTACTCGTGAACCGCTTGCTCGGGCACCCGGAACGACCTGCCCACCCGGATCGCCGGCAGATGACCGCTGTGCACCAAGCGGTACACGGTCATCTTCGACACTCTCATGACCGAGGCGACTTCCGCCACGGTCAGAAACTTGACCTCGTTCAGAGGTCTCTCGCTGCCAGCAGCCATGACCCACCTGTACCTTCCGCAGGCGACGCGCACCGGCTTCCCCTCCGGTGACTCTTCGTCGTTGTGCGCTCACTGCCCAGATTAGGGGCGGGTGATGCGAGTGGGGAAGAGGTGAGGCGATCGGCCGCCTACTGTGACAGACGGGCCCGATTGAGCACATAGCGCGTCACCGGCAGGTAGTGCTCCGCCGCCACGGCATCGTCCAGGGGCACCGCGACCGAGACCCGCCCCTCCGCCTCGCCGACGAAGAGCGCCGGGTCGTTCACGTCGGCCGGCCCCATGGCCTCGATGCCCAGCTGACCTGCACCGCAGGCCCATCCGTGGTCGCCGATCACCAGCCGGGGCAGCCCACCGGACTCCTCCGCGGCGCTCTCCAGCACGGCTCGCACGGGCAGCGGGGAGTGGGTGTGCGCCCCGGCTCCCCCGCTCGTGCCGCGTGCACCGGGCTCCCGCACGAACGCGACCCCGCGTACGTAATCGAGCCGGTACGGACGTACGCCGAATCGAGTCGTTATGTCGACACGACGGCCCCATGCGGGGGTGAGGACCGTACAGCCGGCCGCCGACAGGGCGTCTGCCAGCCCTGCGTAGAAGCCGGTCAGCCGCTCGGGGTGCCCCGTACCGAACAGGACCGGTGCGCGCCGCGCGGCTGCCTCGGCGAGCCGGGCGGCGAACGCGTCCAGCCGCGCGAGGGTGCGTTCCGGGTCGATCGTGTCCCCACCCGTCACCCGCCCGGGATCACCCGACACCCCGCACCTCTCGGCCATCAGCCCGAGCACCTCCCCCGCGCCCCAGGCCCTCTCCGGGCGGACCCCCAGGGTCACCCGCGGGTCTCCGGCGGCGAAGAGCCGGTAGCTGCGCAGGCTGTTCTCGCGCGAGGTGGCGACGGGCCCCGCCAACCGGGCCGCCAGCAGGTGGGCGCGCAGCGCCCCGGTGCTCAACACCCGTGCCATGCTTCCGTACGAGCCTCCCGCAGGAACCAAAACCCGCGAGCCGCACCACCGTTGGCGTAACGCGCGGACCGGCCGCAACGCCCGACGAACCGTCAGGCGCCGTGTGCACAGGCCTCCTTCAGGCGAGCAGCCCGCGCAGCGGATACGCGGCACGACGCGTCGCCAGCACCGCCTGGTCGAGCCGGTCCACGGGGTCGTAACCGGACTCCCAGGACTGCCAGAGGGGGGTGCGGCCGTCCGTCATCCGCTGGGGGCCCGGCTGCCCGGTGCGGGCGTGCACCTCGTCCCGCCAGGACGCCGGGATCACCGATTCCGGGTCGACCGGCCGGTGCGCCGCGATCCCCACGAGGTGGGTCCAGGAGCGCGGCACCACGTCGACGACCGCGTACCCGCCGCCGCCCAGCGCCACCCACCGCCCGCCCTCCGCGTGCGCGTGCGCCAGTTCGTGGCACGCCTCCATCACGGCCCGCTGCGCGTCCAGCGTGACCGCCAGATGGGCGAGGGGGTCGTCGAAGTGGGTGTCCGTCCCGTGCTGGCTGACCAGCACCTGGGGGCGGAAGTCGGCGATCAGCTCCGGCACCACCGCGTGGAAGGCCCGCAGCCAGCCCGCGTCGCCCGTCCCGGGCGGCAGCGCGACGTTGACCGCCCCGCCCTCGCCCGCCGGACCGCCGGTCTCCTGCGGGAAGCCGGTGTGCGGGAAGAGCGCGCGCGGATGCTCGTGCAGCGACACGGTCAGCACCCGGGGATCGTCCCAGAACGCCGCCTGGACCCCGTCGCCGTGGTGCACGTCCACGTCCACGTAGGCGACACGCTCGGCGCCCAGCTCCAGCAGCCGGGCGATGGCGAGCGCCGGATCGTTGTAGACGCAGAACCCCGCGGCGGCCCCGGGCATCGCGTGGTGCAGACCGCCGGTGAAGTTCACCGCGTGGTCGCTCTCGCCCCGCCACACGGCCTCGGCGGCGCCCACGGAGAGCCCGGCGATGAGCGCGGAGACCTCGTGCATCCCCGCGAAGGCGGGATCGTCGGTGGTGCCGAGCCCGTAGTTCCGGTCGGCGGCGAGGGGATCGGCCGAGGCGGCCCGTACCGCCGCCACGTAGTCCGGCCGGTGCACCAGCCGCAGGGTCGAGTCGCCCGCGGCCTTCGCCGAACGCACGTCCACGGCCCCGTCCAACCCGAACGCCCGTACCAGCCCCATCGTCAGGGCCAGTCGGACCGGGTCCATCGGATGGCCACGCCCGAAGTCGTATCCCGTTACCGCGTCATCCCACATCAACCGTGCGCGCCCGCTCATGCCCGCCACCGTATCGGGCGCCGTCCCCGCCGAACGACCGGGCGTACACGAGCGTCACCAGCACCAGGACCATCGGCACCAGCATCGCTCCGCGGTAGTTCCAGGCGTCGCCGAGCGCGCCCACGAGCGGCGAACCGACCAGGAACCCGACGTAGTTGAAGATGTTCAGCCGGGCCACCGCGACGTCGCTGGCACCGGGGAACAGCCGCCCGGCGGCCGCGAAGGTCTGCGGCACGATCACGCAGAGCCCGAGCCCGAGAAGGGTGAACCCGGCCATCCCGGCCCACGCGCCCGGCGCCACCGCCACCACCCCGAATCCGACGGCCGCCACCACCGAACCCAGCCGCACCACGGCCGCCGCCCCGATCCGCCGCACCCCGTAGTCCCCCACGGCCCGCCCCAGCAGCGTCGTCACCATGTACACGTTGTACGGGACCGTCGACAGCTGCTCCGAACTCCCCAGCACGTCCTGGAGGTACTTGGCGCTCCAGTTGGAGACCGTCGAGTCCCCTATGTACGCGAAGCACATCACCAGGCAGAGCGGCAGCAGCAGCCGGAAGGACACGGAGGCCGCCGCGGCCCCGCCGGCGTCCTCGGCCTCTTCGCCCTTCGCCCCGCCCTCCGTGTACCAACGGCTGCCGATCAGCGCGGCGGGCAGCAGGACGACGACCGCCGGCAGATACGAGACGAGCAGCGAGAGGTCCCCGTGCGCCCCGACCCAGGAGAGCGAGGCCCCGACGATCCCGCCGAGACTGAACACCGCGTGGAAGCCGAGCATGATGCTGCGGCCGTAAGCCCGCTGGAGGCTGACGCCCATCATGTTCATGGACGCGTCGAGCGCCCCCACGGAGAGCCCGAAGAGAGCGAGCGCGACGGCCGCGTGCCACACCGCGTCGCCCGCGCCGACCCCGAGCAGGGCCAGCATGACGAAGGGCTGGGCCCAACGCAGGACGGTCCCGGGCCGCACCCGCGCGACCACCTTCTCGGTGACCACGCTGCCGACCCCGGCGAGGATCGGCACGGCGGCCAGAAAGACGGGCAGCAGCCCGTCGGATATCCCGTACTGGTCCTGGATGGCGGGGATACGCGTCACCAGCAGTGCGAAGGTCACCCCTTGCACGAAGAAGCTGAACGCCAACGAACCCCTGCCGTACCGCAACCGCGCTTCTGTCATGGCGGGAGCGTAGGGCCCAGATCTACCCGTGGGTAGACGGATCAGGCGAGCAATGTGGGGAGTTGGGCCATGTCGGAGAAGTGCCCGGTCACTCCGGTGAGCCGGTCGGCCGGCATCATCGAGGTGAAGCCGTAGACGTCCATCCCCGCCGCGCGCGCCGCTTCGACGCCGAGCGGGCTGTCCTCGATCACGACGCACCGCTCGGGGGCGACGCCCATCGAGCGCGCCGCGTGGAGGAACAGGTCCGGCGCCGGCTTCCCGCGGCCGACGTCCTCCGCGCTGAAAATCCACTCCTCCTCGAACCACTGGTCGAGGCCGGCCTTCTGGAGGCTGACCCGAATCCGCTCGTGGCTGCTGGAGGAGGCCACGCAGTAGTCCACTCCCTCCGCGACGAGCGCCTCCAGCACGTCTTCGACTCCGGGGACGACGACGAGCTCTTCCTGGAAGGCGGCGAACAGCCGGGCGTTGAGCGTCGTCTCGAAGTCGTCGGGCAATTTCCCGCCCGTACGCTCCAGGACCAGATCGTGCACCCGGTGCACGGCGGACCCCATGTAGTCGCGGAGGGATTCCTCGTACGTGGTGGGGTGACCGAGCTCGGTCAGGTACGCGGCGAGGATCGTGTTGGAGATCGGCTCGCTGTCGACGAGCACGCCGTCGTTGTCGAAGATGACCAGTTCGTAGCGCATGGTTCGAGCCTAGACGCTCAGAACGCAGAAAACCCCCGTGCCACAAGGCACGGGGGTCTCCCGGAAAAATTGTTCGGCGGCGTCCTACTCTCCCACAGGGTCCCCCCTGCAGTAC
>NZ_JBHWZJ010000474.1:0-4656 GCF_042728415.1 Streptomyces sp. NPDC060198
GTCGTACGGGGAGGTGCGGGGGATCAGCCCTGGTCGGCCTTCTCCAGCGCGGTGCAGCAGGTGTCGACGATCAGCCGCGTGACGACGTAGGGGTCGACGTTGGCGTTCGGGCGACGGTCCTCGATGTAGCCCTTCTGGTCCTGCTCGACCTGCCACGGGATGCGGACCGAGGCGCCGCGGTCGGAGACGCCGTAGCTGTACTCGTTCCACGGGGCGGTCTCGTGCAGACCGGTCAGACGCTCGTCGATGCCGGCGCCGTAGTTCTTGACGTGGTCGAGCGGCTTCGAGCCCTCGCCCAGCGACTCGCACGCCGTGATGATCGGGTCGTAGCCCTCACGCATCGCCTTGGTGGAGAAGTTGGTGTGCGCACCGGCGCCGTTCCAGTCGCCCTTGACCGGCTTCGGGTCGAGGGTCGCGGAGACGTTGAAGTCCTCGGCGGTGCGGTAGAGCAGCCAGCGGGCGACCCACAGCTGGTCGGAGACCTCCAGCGGGGACAGCGGGCCGACCTGGAACTCCCACTGGCCGGGCATGACCTCGGCGTTGATGCCGGAGATGCCGAGACCGGCCTTGAGGCAGTTGTCCAGGTGCTTCTCGACGATGTCGCGGCCGAAGATCTCGTCGGAGCCGACACCGCAGTAGTAGCCGCCCTGCGCGGCCGGGAAGCCGCCCTCGGGGAAGCCGAGCGGACGGTGGCCCGAGAAGAAGGTGTACTCCTGCTCGATGCCGAAGATCGGCTCCTGCGGGGCGAAGCGCTCGGCCACCGGACGCAGCGCGGCGCGGGTGTTGGTCGGGTGCGGCGTCATGTCGATGTTGAAGACCTCGCACAGGACGAGGACGTCGTCGCCGCCGCGGATCGGGTCCGGGCAGGTGAAGACGGGCTTCAGGACCCGGTCGGAGGCGTGGCCCTCGGCCTGGTTGGTGCTCGAACCGTCGAAGCCCCAGATGGGCAGCTCCGCACCGTCGGCCAGGATCCGCGTCTTCGAACGCAGCTTGGCGGTCGGCTCGGTGCCGTCTATCCAGATGTACTCAGCCTTGAACGTCACGGAAGCCATCCTTTGCGGTGCTGCGAGGTCTATGCGCAGAGCTTCGCAAGGCGCGATTTCCCGTCCGTTGCCCGAATGTGAACCCCGTGTTACCGACGTTTTCCGCGGGTGAAGCGCGTCACACCCGCGGAACGACCCCGCCGCCAACGCTCCCGGCCGTACGGGATCGAGCCGACGGCGGAGCCCCGCACTCCGCCGCCCGCACGGCCCGGCGGTGCCGTCGTATACGGGCCCGCGCCCTCGGGACGTGCGGGATCCGCCCCGCACACTGGTACGCATGACGACTTCCGCGACCCCCCTGCGCATCGGACTGCTCGGCACCGGACCGTGGGCCCGCAGGACCCACGCCCCCGCCCTCGCCGCCCACCCCGGCGTCGAACTGAGCGGGGTGTGGGGCCGCCGCCACGAAGCGGCGACCGCCCTGGCCGGCGCCCATGGCGTCCCCGCCTTCGCCGGCGACGACGGCCTGGACGCGCTGCTCGCCGCCAGTGACGCCGTCGCCGTCGCGCTGCCCCCGGACGTACAGGCCCCGATCGCCGCCCGGGCGGCGGCCGCCGGCTGCCACCTCCTGCTGGACAAGCCGGTCGCCACCACGGCGGCCGGCGCGCACGAGGTCGCCGAGGCGGCCGCCAGGTCCGGTGTCGCCTCCGTCGTCTTCTGCACCCTGCGCTTCGCCCCCGAGACCGCCGCCTGGATCACCGAACAGGCCGCGCTGGACGGCTGGTTCACCGCACGCGGCCAGTGGCTCGGCGCGCTCTGGGCGCCCGGCTCCACCAGCGAGTACGCCGCCTCCCCGTGGCGCCGCGACAAGGGCGGCCTCTGGGACGTCGGCCCGCACGTCCTCTCCGTACTCCTCCCGGTCCTCGGCGACGTCACGGAACTGACAGCCGTCCGGGGTCCGTCCGACACCGTGCACCTGGTGCTCCGCCACGCCTCGGGAGCCTCCAGCACGGCGACCCTCGGCCTGGGCGCCCCGCTCGGGGCCGTCGGCACCGACATCGAACTCCGTGGCGAACACGGCGTCGCGAACCTGCCCCGCTGGGGCGGCGCGCTGGACGCCTTCACCGGAGCGGTCGACGCGCTGGCCGAAACCGTACGCACCGGGGAGCCGCACCCCTGCGACGTGCGTTTCGGGGTGCGCCTGACCGAACTGCTCGCGGAGGCCGAAGCGCAGCTCGGCCCGGCCGGCCCGGCGGTGCCCGCCGGATCGTGACCGGCGTACCGGCGTGCGCCGGCCCCGGGCGTACCGGCGCGTGCCGGGATGCACCGGCCGCGGGCGTACAACCGTCCGGGGTCCGGACGTGTCTCTCAGGCATCAACCGGGTGTGCACGGGCCGCGAGGGACGCGCCCCGGGCGCATCCCTTCGGAGGGACGATGGGTTCCGTGGGCAGGACGCGAGCAAGAGGGCTGATCGCCGTACTGGCGGCGGCGGCCTGGATGTCGGCGGGGCCGGCCGTCGCGGACGGGGGAAGCGGCGGGCCGGCCGCATCGGCAGCTCAGGCGGCGGGCACCCCGCTGCTGCAGTTCGCCAAGCCCTCGCCCGTCACCGGGGTGAAGCCGGGGGACACCGTGCCGCTGCGGATCGTGGTGAAGAACGCCGGCGACGGGCCGGCCGGACGGGTGACGCTCTACATCGGCGGATCGACCGGTACCGCGTTCGCGGAGAAGTACTCCAACTGCGTGCAGGAAGAGATCCCCGCGCAGGACGAGGGCCCCGCGCAGACGCTGGCGACCTGCGACATCGAACAGGTCCTGGAACCGGGAGTCGTCTACGCCCCCGAGGAGCCGGTCGCCCTGACCCTGCAGCCGCGCGCGCTGTACGAGTGGTACACGCTGGTCGTCCAGGCCGACTCGCCGGTGTTCCACACCGGTTCGCGCGACGGCGTCGGCAAGGAGTTGCGGTTCGTCGCGCAGGAGACCCCGCCCGCCGGGGCCGAGTACCTCGACGCGCTTCCCTTCACCCACATCACGGCCGAGAGCAGCGCCGACTTCTCCCTCACCGGGGCCGAGGTCACGGGCGAGAAGGGCGACACCGTCAAGGCGGCGGTGACCTTCGCCAACCACGGCCCGGCCTGGGTCGACAACGACACGGAAACGCCCATCGGTGTGTTCGACGTCGGCGTGCCGCCCGGCACCACGGTCACTCGCGCACCCGACGTCTGCCACCCGGTCGGCCCGGACGGGAAGGAGATCCCTGCGGCCGGCGCCACGACGTACAGGTGCAGCACCGTGAACGCCTACGTCGAAGAGAACGCCACGCTGGCCCTGGAGTTCACGCTGCGCATCGACAAGGTCGTCCCGAACGCCACGGGTGAGGTCGTCTTCGTCCCGGGCGAGAACCGGGCGGGCACCCTGCCGTTCGACCACGAGCCGGGCAACAACACCGCGAAGATCGTGGTCAATCCGGCCGAGGACGGGGCCGCCGGCGGCAGCACGGGCAGCACCGGGTCCACGACGTCGGGCGGAGCCACCGCGGGGACCACGACCGGGACCACCGGCGGGGGCGCCGTCGGCGGGGGCGCCGTCGGCGGGTCCACGTCCGTCGGCAGCACGGCCCCCGAACTCGCGGCGACCGGCGGGGCCGGTCCCGGATACCTCGGCGCCGCCGCCGGCCTGACGGCGATCGGCGGCCTCGCGCTGGCGATGGCGCAGGGGTCCTGGCGGCCCCGCCGCCGCAGGCTCACCGACCCGGGCGGCCCGGCGGGGCGCTGACGGGGCGCCGGTACGGGGACGGTGGGGCGCCGCGGAACTCAGCGGCGCCCCAGCGCGTCCCGTACCGCGTCCTCCGTGCGCGCCACCACGGCGGTACCGTCCTCGGCGGTGATGATCGGCCGCTGGATCAGCGCCGGTTCGGCACAGAGCGCCGCGATCCAGCGGTCGCGCTCCGCCGCCTCCCGGGGCCACGAGCCGATCCCCAGCTCCTTCGCGACGGCCTCTCCGGTCCGGGTGATGTCCCACGGCTCCAGCCCGAGCCGGTCCAGCACCGCCCGGATCTCGTCCGGTGCCGGAACGTCCTCCAGATACCTGCGCACGGTGTAGGACGCCCCCTGGGCGTCCAGCAGCGAGACGGCGCTCCGGCACTTCGAGCACTGCGGGTTGATCCAGATCTCCATGGGTCGAGGATACGGCCGAGGAAGGAGCGGCGGACGGCCGAAATCCCCTCTGGCCAGGGGCGATTGTCAGTGCGAGGCGGTAAAATGAAAGTAGTTCGTGAGGGTTCCACCACCGCGCCAGGAGGTTGCCGATGGCCGTCGCCGCAGTCACGACCAAGCCGCTCGACCCGACGCTCCACGCCCCGTTCCTACCGATGCAGCCGTTCGCCGCGCCGCAGCCCAAGAAGAGGCTCCCGGCGGGCCGCCCCCGAGAGTGGTACGTCGCCCACAACCGTCGGCTGAAGGCCATGCGGCTGACGATCGCCCTGCTCGACTCCGGCGTCTACCAGCCCTCCAGCGCCAGCAACCGCCGCATACGCCGCGCCGCCGAGCGCCTCGGCATCCACCGGCCCTCCGACCTCACCTGCCGCATGGTCCGCACCCTGATCCGCCACGGCCGCTGAGCCGCACCCCGACTCCGGTCAGCACGGAGACACCCCGCCCCCGGTCCTCCGGGGGC
>NZ_JBHWZJ010000475.1:0-4645 GCF_042728415.1 Streptomyces sp. NPDC060198
TCACCACACGGCCCAAGCATGTCGCGGGGACCGCCGCACCCCCGGTCGCCCGGGGGGCGGGACGACGGCGGTCCCCGCGAGGGACGCGGTCCGGGTCAGGGCCGGGCGCTCGCGTCCTGGCGACTGTGGAGGTCCGGGAGCCGCTCCGTAGTCCATGTCGCCGTTTCGGGTGCCGGCGGGTTTCCCTGCCGACACCCATCAATCTGCCTGATCCGTGTTAAGCGGGTGCTGCGTGGACGTGACGCGCTCGTACCAGTTCTGCGACGACCCTTTCCCGGGTCGGGCGCGTCAGGCGGTGACGCCGCTCTCCTCGGCCAGGAAGGAGAGGAGATCCTGCCTGCTCACGACCCCCTTGGGCTTGCCCTCGACCAGCACGATCGCGGCGTCGGCCGCGCCGGAGCCGCTGAGCACGGCCATCAGGTCCTCGACCGGTTCGCCCGATCCGACCTGGGGGAGCGGCTCCGACATGTGCTTTTCCAGCGGGTCGGTGAGCTGGGCGCGCTTGGTGAACAGGGCGTCCAGCAGTTCCCGCTCGACGACCGAGCCGACGATCTCGGCGGCCATCACGTCGGGGTGTCCGGCGCCGGGCTTCACGATCGGCATCTGGGAGACGCCGTACTCGCGCAGGACCTCGATGGCCTGGCCGACCGTCTCGTCCGGGTGCATGTGGACGAGCGAGGGCATCGGGCCCTCCTTGTGGGCGAGCACCGCGTCGACGCGGGCGGAGGGGCCGGCGTCCTCCAGGAAGCCGTAGTCCGCCATCCACTCGTCGTTGAAGATCTTGCTCAGGTAGCCGCGTCCGCTGTCGGGCAGCAGGACGACCACGACGTCGTCCGGGCCGAGTCGCCGGGCGACCTCCAGCGCGGCGACGACCGCCATGCCGCAGGAGCCGCCGACGAGCAGCCCCTCCTCCTTGGCGAGGCGGCGGGTCATCTGGAAGGAGTCCTTGTCCGAGACGGCGACGATCTCGTCCGTGACGGTCCGGTCGTAGGCGGACGGCCAGAAGTCCTCGCCGACGCCTTCCACCAGGTACGGGCGCCCGGAGCCGCCGGAGTAGACCGAGCCCTCCGGGTCGGCGCCGACCACGGTCACCGAGCCGTCGCTGATCTCCTTCAGATAGCGGCCGGTTCCGGTGATGGTGCCGCCGGTGCCGACGCCCGCGACGAAGTGGGTGATCCGCCCCTCCGTCTGCTCCCACAGTTCGGGACCGGTGGTCTCGTAGTGGGAGCGGGGGTTGTTCGGGTTGGAGTACTGGTCGGGCTTCCAGGCTCCGGGGGTCTCACGGACCAGCCGGTCGGAGACGTTGTAGTACGAGTCGGGGTGCGAGGGATCGACGGCCGTCGGGCAGACGACGACCTCGGCGCCGTACGCGCGCATCACGTTGATCTTGTCCGTGGACACCTTGTCCGGGCAGACGAAGACGCATTTGTACCCCTTCTGCTGCGCGACGATCGCGAGGCCGACGCCGGTGTTGCCGCTCGTCGGCTCGACGATGGTGCCGCCGGGCCGCAGTTCGCCGCTCCGCTCGGCCGCCTCGATCATGCGCAGCGCGATGCGGTCCTTCACCGAGCCGCCAGGGTTGAAGTACTCGACCTTGGCCAGGACGGTCGCCTGAATGCCGGCCGAGACGTTCCGCAGTCTGACCAGCGGGGTGTTGCCGACAAGACTGATCATCGAATCGTGGAATTTCACCGTGTACTCCGGGATCTCCGAGATGGTCCGGCTCAGAGTATGCGTACGGGCACCACATTGGGCGAAGCGATTGGGCGCAGCCCCCTGCGGGGCAGGTAGGTACGTGTACGGCTGAGTGGCGAGAAGGAGGTGGACCGCACGGTGTCGACGGCAAGAGTGGCCCGGCGGATCGCGGCGGGCGCCGCGTTCGGCGGCGGCAGCATCGGGCTCATCGGGGCGGCGACGGTCGGCCTCGTACTGGCCGAGGTGCAGCTCGCGAAGCGGCAGGTGGGCGGCGGTACGGCCCCGGTTCCACCGAGTGCGGACGGACGGTACGGCGTCGCCTTCGCCGGTCCCGCCGACCCGCTCCGACTGGCTCTGCTCGGTGACTCCACGGCGGCCGGGCAGGGGGTGCGGCGGGCCGGCCAGACGCCGGGGGCGCTGCTCGCCTCGGGGCTGGCGGCGGTCGCCGAGCGGCCGGTGGACATGCGCAACGTGGCCCTTCCGGGGGCCAGGTCGGACGATCTGGAGCGGCAGGTGGCGCTGTTGCTGGCCGATCCGTCGCGGTATCCGGACGTCTGCGTGATCATGATCGGCGCGAACGACGTCACCCACCGGATGCCCGCGACACAGTCGGTGCGCTGTCTGACCACCGCCGTGCGCAGGCTGCGGACGGCGGGCGCGGAGGTGGTCGTGGCGACCTGCCCGGACCTCGGCACGATCGAGCCGGTCTACCAGCCGTTGCGGTACCTGGCCCGCCGGGTCAGCCGGCAGCTGGCCGCGGCCCAGACGATCGGCGCGGTGGAGCAGGGCGGGCGCACGGTCTCGCTGGGCGACCTGCTGGGGCCGGAGTTCGAGGCCAACCCGCGCGAGCTCTTCGGACCGGACAACTACCACCCCTCGGCCGAGGGGTACGCCACCGCGTCGATGGCGGTCCTGCCGACGCTCTGCGCGGTGCTCGGGCTCTGGCCGGAGACGGACCACCTCGACGGTTCCCGGCGCGAGGACATGCTGCCGGTGGCGAAGGCCGCCTCGCAGGCGGCCCGGGAGGCCGGTACGGAGGTCACGGGGGCGCGTGCTCCCTGGGCCCTGCTCAAGCACCGCAGGCGCCGGCGTCTGCCCGCGCACACCGAACCCCACCCGCACCCGGAGCACTCCGGGGAGCACGCGCCGGAGCACCTGGAGCCCTCGGGGGAGCGCCCGCAGGACGTTCCGGACCGGCGCGAGGGGCGGGACGGGCGGGAGTCCGGCGGGACCGGCCCCGCACCCCGCACCACCGGTTCCGGCCCCGCCGCCCCCGGGGCGGGCGCGGACGCGCGGGCGCGGGCGGCCCGGCGGCGCCCGTGAGCGGGACGGCGACCGGCCTGCGGAAAGCCGGGCGGGCACCGGGCGGGAAGGCTGAGCAAGCACCGCCCGGGAAGGCTGAGCAAGCGCTTAGAAAAGAGGTCCGCATCACACGGTCAGGCCGGTGACCCCGGCCTGACGTACGGGTAACTTCCCAGACAGTGATGCCGGAACGGTCCGGCGGGGTCCACCGTCCGGCGGTGGTTCCGGCGGGTCCGTCCGCCCGGCCGTCCGGTCGCGTTCCGCCCGGCCACGGCCGTCCCGTCGTTGAGCCTTCTCGTCCCCATGGAGCCGCGTGATGCCCGAAGCCGTGATCGTCTCTGCCGCCCGTTCGCCCATCGGCCGCGCCTTCAAGGGGTCGCTCAAGGACCTGCGGGCCGACGACCTGACCGCCACCATCATCCAGACCGCGCTGGCGAAGATCCCCGAGCTGGACCCGAGGGACATCGACGACCTGATGCTCGGCTGCGGCCTTCCCGGCGGCGAGCAGGGCAACAACCTGGGCCGCGTCGTCGCCGTGCAGATGGGGATGGACCACCTGCCGGGCTGTACGGTCACCCGCTACTGCTCGTCCTCGCTCCAGACCAGCCGCATGGCGCTGCACGCCATCAAGGCCGGCGAGGGCGACGTCTTCATCTCGGCCGGTGTCGAGATGGTCTCCCGCTTCGCCAAGGGGAACTCCGACAGCCTGCCGGACACCCGCAACCCGCTCTTCGCCGAGGCCGAGGCGCGTACCGCCGCCCGTGCCGAGCACTCCGGCAGCGACTGGCACGACCCGCGCGAGGACGGGCTGGTCCCGGACGCGTACATCTCGATGGGACAGACCGCCGAGAACCTCGCCCGCCTCAAGGGCGTCAGCCGCGCGGAGATGGACGAGTTCGGCGTACGGTCCCAGAACCTCGCCGAGGAAGCCCTGAAGAACGGTTTCTGGGAGCGCGAGATCACCCCCGTCACCACCCCGGACGGCACGGTCGTCTCCAAGGACGACGGCCCGCGCGCGGGCGTCACGCTGGAGGGCGTCTCCGGGCTGAAGCCGGTCTTCCGTCCCGACGGCCTGGTCACCGCCGGCAACTGCTGCCCGCTCAACGACGGCGCCGCGGCCCTCGTGATCATGTCCGACACCAAGGCCCGCGAGCTGGGCCTGACCCCGCTCGCCCGGATCGTCTCCACCGGCGTCTCCGGCCTCTCCCCCGAGATCATGGGATACGGGCCGGTCGAGGCCAGCAAGCAGGCTCTGAAGCGCGCCGGCCTCACCGTGGACGACATCGACCTCGCCGAGCTCAACGAGGCCTTCGCCGCCCAGGTCATCCCCTCCTACCGGGACCTCGGCCTGCCGCTGGAGAAGGTCAACGTCAACGGCGGGGCCATCGCGGTCGGCCACCCCTTCGGCATGACCGGCGCCCGCATCACCGGCACCCTGATCAACAGCCTCCAGTTCCACGACAAGCAGTTCGGACTGGAGACCATGTGCGTCGGCGGCGGCCAGGGCATGGCCATGGTCATCGAGCGCCTCAGCTGAACCCGGCAGAACCGGCCGGTGGCGCACCGGGCGGCCGGAGCCGGTCGGGGGATTCCCTCCCCCCACCCGCGCCCCGCGCAAAAGCCCCACCCGGCCCCGGCCCCGGGCCGG
>NZ_JBHWZJ010000476.1:0-4645 GCF_042728415.1 Streptomyces sp. NPDC060198
GCTCAGCTCGCGTTCACCGCCGGCCGGGTCGCCGCCGTCGGCCGGGAGGTGCTTGCGCAGCCCCTCGCCCTCGACGTCGACGTTCGGCAGGACGCGGTCCAGCCAGCGCGGGAGCCACCAGGCGCGCTTGCCCAGCAGGGCGAGCACGGCGGGGACGATCGCCATGCGGACCACGAAGGCGTCGAAGAAGACGGCGATCGCGAGACCGAAACCGATCATCTTGATCATCGACTCGGTGGCGCCGATGAAGCCGCCGAAGACCGCCATCATGATGACGGCCGCCGCCGTGACCACGCGGGCCCCGTGCTTGAAACCGGTCTCGATCGCCTGGTGCGGGGTCTCGCCGTGGACGTACGCCTCCCGCATCCGGGTGACGAGGAAGACCTCGTAGTCCATGGCCAGACCGAAGACCACACCGACCATGAAGATCGGCATCATCGACATGATCGGGCCGGTCGTCTCCACACCCAGCAGCGAGGCGAGCCAGCCCCACTGGAAGACCGCGACGACCGCGCCGAGCGCCGCCACGACCGAGAGCAGGAAGCCCAGGGCCGCCTTCAGCGGGACGAGGATCGAGCGGAAGACCAGGATCAGCAGGAGGAAGGCCAGGCCGACGACGAGCCCCAGGTAGGGGATCAGCGCGTCGTTCATCCTCTGCGAGAAGTCGATGGTCATCGCGGTGGCTCCGGTGACCAGGACCTCGGCGCCGGTGTCGCTCTTGATGTGCTCGCCCGCGTCGCGGATCGAGTGCACGAGCTCTTCGGTACCGACCGAGCTGGGCCGGTCCTTCGGGATGACGGTGATCGTCGCGGTGTCACCGGCGGGGTTGAAGACGGCCGGGGTGACGGCCGTGACATGACCGAGGGACTCGATCTCGTCGGTGACCTGCTTGACGGCGGTCTTGCCGTCCGAGCTGTGCCGGGTGTCGACGACGACCATCAGCGGCCCGTTGAAGCCGGGGCCGAAACCGTCCGACAGCATGTCGTACGCCTGGCGCTGCGTGGTGCTCTTGGGCTGGGAGCCGTCGTCCGGCAGGCCCATCTCCAGCGAGGTGGCCGGCAGCGCGATGGCGCCGAGGCCGAGGACGCCGACGACCAGGACCCACACCGGGCGACGCAGCACGAACCGGGCCCAGCGGGTCCCGCCGTTCGGCTTGGCGTCGGGACGGTTCGCCGCGGCGGCGGCCTTGCGCGCCTTGCGGCCCATGATCCGCTTGCCCGCGAAGCCCATCAGGGCCGGGACCAGGGTGAGGGCGATGAGGACGGCGATGACGACCGTACCGGCGGCGGCGAGGCCCATCTTGGTGAGCATGGGCACGTTGACGACGGAGAGGCCCGCGAGGGCGATGACGACGGTCAGCCCGGCGAAGACGACGGCGGAGCCGGCCGTGCCGACCGCCCGCCCGGCGGCTTCCTCGCGTTCCCGTCCCTCGGCCAGTTCGGCCCGGTAGCGGGAGACGATGAAGAGCGCGTAGTCGATGCCGACCGCCAGGCCGATCATCATCGCGAGGGTGGAGGTGGTGGTTCCCAGGTCCAGCACGTTCGCGAGGGCCATGATCGACGCGACGCCGATACCGACGCCGACGATCGCGGTCAGCAGCGGAAGCCCGGCAGCCACCAGCGAGCCCAGGGTGACGACGAGCACCACGCCGGCGAGGACGATGCCGATGGCCTCGGTGGCGCCGCCTTCGGCGCCGGGTTCGAGCGCGTCACCGCCGACGGCCACGGCCATCCCGCCCGCCTCGGCGTGGTCGCCCGCCTTCTGCAGGGCGTCCTTGGTCGCGTCGGTGAGGCTGGCGGACGGGTCGTCGTAGGAGACGGTGATGTACGCGGTCGAGCCGTCCTTGCTCACGGCGTTGGCCGTGAACGGATCGGTCACCGAGGCGACCTGGTCGGAGCCGCTCTTCAGCTCTCCGACGATCTTCTCGACCTCGGCCTTGTTGGCCGGGTCGTTCATCTTCTGCCCGTCCGGGACCTGGAAGACGACGCGGGCGGTGGCGCCGTCGGCGTGGGAGGCGGGGAAGCGCTGGTCCAGCAGGTCGAAGGCCTTCTGCGCCTCCGTGCCCGGTATGGAGAAGGAGCTGGCCGCGGGGGTGGCCGCGGTGGCGGCACCGACCCCGGCGATTGCCAGCAGGGCGAGCCAGATGAGGGCGACGTAGCCCCGCTTGCGGAACGCGAGGCGCCCGATTTTGTAAAGGAATGTGGCCACGGAGGCGGACTCCCGGTCAAGTCGTGTGCGGGAAATTCGGCATGGGGAACCAGCCCGACGACGAGAGCGGCGTGTCAGGTGGAGCGGTGGGGAGCGGACCGCCGGGGAGCGGCCGGGGACGTCAGACGCCGAGGGCCTGGAGGACCACGGAGTCGACATATTCGAGGAGGAAGGCCTGGTCCACGGGGCGGCCGTCGACCAGTTGCCGGGCGGCGAACGCGCCGATCAGCATGTGGGGTACGTATTTGAGCGCCGGGTTGTCCGGATTCAGCTCGCCCCGCTCCACACCCCTGCGCAGCAGTGCGGCGAGACCGGAGAGCTCCGGCTCGACCAGCAGCTCACGCAGGGCCTGGTGCAGATCGGGATTGTCGTGGACGGCATGGCTCAGACCCCGCATCAGCGCGGAGTCCTGTTCCATGCGACAGTCGTCGGTACGGGTCACGACGGCGAGGAAGTCTCCCCGCACCGAACCCGTGTCGATGTCGGCCAGCCGCACCGGCTTGTTGTGCCGCATCGCGGTCACCACCAGCTCGGGCTTGCTCCCCCACTGGCGGTAGAGGGTTGCCTTGCTGGAGTGGGTGCGGGCCGCGACGGCGTCCATGGTCAGGGCGTCGTAGCCGACCTCGCGGAGCAGGTCGAGGACGGCCGCGAACAGCTCGCTCTCGCGTTCAGGCGTGAGCCTGGTGCGTGCCATGGGTGCCGACCCCCTTCCGTACTCCGGTCCACGGCTCGCTCACAGGAACGAAACCGTTTCGTACACCTGAGCCTACGTCGGGCGGGAAGCGAAACGGGATCGTTTCGTTTGTGGGGTGTGCCACACGTTTCCCGCGTCACGAGTTGCCCCGGGCCCCCCGCACCGAAAGCATGGGTGGGGTGAGTGACGACGTCGCGTATCTCCGTTTCCCGCACCTCCACCAGGACTTGCTCTGTTTCGCGGCCGAGGACGACCTCTGGGTCGCCCCCCTCGCCGCCGCCGGGCACCGGCCGGGCCGCGCGTGGCGACTGACCGCCGACCGCACCCGGGTCAGCCACCCGCGCTTCTCCCCCGACGGCAGCCGCATCGCCTACACGACCTGGCGCACGCTCGACCCCGAGATCCACCTCGCCCCCGTCGACGGCGGACCGGCGCGCCGCCTCACCTACTGGGGCTCGACCGACGCCCGGGTCTGCGGCTGGACCCCCGACACCGGCGACGGCGCACAGATCCTGGCCGTCTCCTCGCACCGCCAGCCGTTCTCCTACTTCTCCTGGGCCTACAGCGTGCCCACCGACGGCTCCCCCGGCGGGCGCCTGCCCTGGGGCCCGGTCTCCGACATCGCCGTCGCCGACATCGACGGCGAGCGCCGCACCCTGCTGCTCACCGGGACCCCGCCGCACGAGCCGGCCGCCTGGAAGCGGTACCGGGGCGGTGCGACCGGACGGCTCTGGCTGCACGGGCAGCGGCTGCTGCCGGACATCAAAGGGCATCTCGACGCCCCGATGTTCGTCGGCCGGCGGATCGCGTTCCTCTCCGACCACGAGGGCGTCGGAAACCTCTACTCCTGCCTGATGGACGGCACCGACCTGCGCCGCCACACCGACCACGACGCCTTCTACGCCCGCCACGCCTCCAGCGACGGCACCCGCGTCGTCTACCAGTGCGCCGGCGACCTCTGGCTGGCCGGCGACCTGGAGGACCCGGCCGCCACCCCCCGGAAGCTGGAGGTACGGCTCGGCGGCCCGCGCACCGGACGCCGTACGTACCAGGTGCCCGCCGCCAGCCACGTCGGCTCGCTTTCGGTGGACGAGACCGGCCGGGCGAGCGCGGTCAACGTGCGCGGCTCGCTGTACTGGCTCACCCACCGCGACGGCCCCGCCCGCACCATCAGCGACACCCCCGGGGTACGGGTCCGGCTGCCGGAGATGCTCGGCAGCGGCGGCCAGGTCGCGTACGTCACCGACGCGGACGGCGAGGACGCGGTGGAGATCTCCGCGCTGCCCCGCGCCACCGGCGACCGCCCCATGCGGCGGCTCGCCTCCGGGCAACTGGGCCGGGTACTGGAGATGGCCTCCGACCCGGAGGGCGAACGCCTCGCCATCGCCTCGGACGACGGCCGGCTGCTGCTCCTGGACACGACGGACCCGGCCGAGGCGGACGCCACCGCGGCGGGCACCCCGACGGACGGCGAACCGGCGGACGGCACCGAGCCGCCGGGGTCGGGGCCGGGCGGGTCCACCCGCGCGGACGTCTTCCGCGCACGGGCCGAGGGGGTCGCCGAGCGGGCCGAGGCGGTCGAGGAGACGGCGGTGGCCGCCCTCGCCGAGACCTCGGGAGCGAGCCCCGAGCCTGCGGGCGGGACACCGGACGCGGCGGAAGGAGCGGACACGACCAGGACAACCGAGACGACCGGGACGGCCGGGACGACCGGGACGACCGAGACGACCGGGACGACCGAGA
>NZ_JBHWZJ010000477.1:0-4636 GCF_042728415.1 Streptomyces sp. NPDC060198
TCCGGTCCCGGAGGGGCGGCGGAGCTCGTCGTGGGGCCGCTCCCTTCCGGATTCCGGACGGGGGAGCTCACGTTCCCCGGGGCGGGGTGGCGCACCGTCAACTTCCGCGCGTAGCCGCCCCGGTGAGCGTGCGTTCGGTTCTGCGGAACCGTCGCGAAGGGGAACCTGGATGTGTAGTGTCCAGGTCATGCGAATGAGTGCGGGAGTCGAGTGGGGGCTGCACTGCTGCCTGACGCTGGCGTGGCTCGGGGACGCGGAGGCGGTGTCGTCGGCCAAGCTCGCGGCCTGGTTCGACCTGCCGCCGGCCTACCTGAACAAGCAGTTGCAGGCGTTGGACCGGGCGGGCATCCTGACGTCCACCCCGGGGGCCCGGGGCGGATTCCGGCTGGCCAGAAGGCCCGACCAGGTCACGCTGATGGACGTCGTCGCCGCAGTCGACGGTCCGGACGAGGTCTTCCAGTGCACCGAGATCCGGCAGCGGGGAGCCGGAGCCGGCGCGCCGGCCCACGAGTTCCAGCAGCCCTGCGGCATCGCCGGCGCGATGCGCAGGGCCGAGCTGGCATGGCGCAGGGAACTCGCCGCACAGACGCTGGCGGACCTCATGGCCTCCGCGCCGGCCTCGGCCGCCGAGCGGGCACGGCGCCACTACGAGCGCATCGGCCGCTGATCACACCGCACTTGTGGAGCGAGTGCGGACGAGCGAGGAGAACCTGGATGTCCAATATCTCGATATCGTCCGACCGGCGGAAGGCCGACGGCCAGGCCCTGCCCGGGCAGGGCGGCCTGTCGTCGACCCTGGTGCTGGCCCTGGGCACCTTCGCCGTCGGCACGGACGCCTTCGTCGTGGCGGGATTCCTTCCCTCCATGGCCGAGGAGCTGCACGTCTCGACCGCGGCCGCCGGCCAGTCCGTCACGGTGTTCGCGGCCGCCTACGCCTTACTCTCCCCCGTACTCGCCACGGTGACCGCGCGACTGCCGCGCCGGGCACTGCTGGTCGGCGCCCTGGTCACCCTCGGTCTGGCCAACCTGTGCTCGGCACTGGCGCCGAACCTGACCGTGCTGATCGTCAGCCGGGTTCTCGCGGCGGCGGGCGCGGCGGCCTACACACCGAGCGCCGGCGCGGTGAGCGCCGCGCTCGTGCGCCCCGAATTCCGGGCGCGGGCACTGGCCGTGGTGATCGGCGGCCTGACCGTCGCGACCGCGCTCGGGGTGCCGCTCGGCACCCTCGCCGGCCACTGGCTGGGCTGGCGCAGTGCCTTGGCCATCGTGGCCGGGCTCTGCGTCCTCATCGCCGCCGGAGTGCGCCTGATCATGCCGGTCCTTCCGGGCAACCCGCGTGTGCCACTGCGCACCCGGTTCGCCGTCCTGCGCAGGCCGGCCGTCCTGGCCGTGCTGCCGCTCACGGTCCTCGGCATGGGCGCCGGTTACACCGCGTACGCCTACAGCGTTCCGGTCCTGCGGGCGGTACGGGTCCCCGACAGCACGGACCTGTGGATGCTCTTCCTGTACGGGCTGGGTGCCGTACTCGGCAACCTCGCATCCGGCTACGCCACCGACCGCTGGGGCTCCGTCCGGGTCCTGACCACCGGGTACACCGCGATGGTGCTCGCACTCGCCCTGTTGACCTGGATCGCGGCCACCGACGTCTCGCTGCTGCCCGTGGTCGGTGTACTGGTACTCCTCTGGGGCGCGAGCAGCTGGTGCCAGACCCCCGCGCAACAGCACCGACTCATCGAAGTCGCCCCGCAGGAAGCCCCGCTGGTGGTCTCTCTGAACTCCTCCGGCATCTACCTGGGCATCGGTCTGGGCACCGTGCTCGGCGGCATCGCCCTCCCGCACGGAGCGACCGCCGTCTACGGTCTCGGGGCGGTACTGGCACTCGCGGCCCTGCTGTTCCTCCGTGTCACCGCGCGCGCGGCGGCCCGCACGGGCTGAGCCGCGACAGCTCTCAACCGCCGAGCCACCGCGTCCCAGTGCGGCCGGTCGACCCGTACTGCTCGACCTCGATTCGGCCGGCTTCCCCGGACACGGAACGCGCCGGGAGGATTCCTCCGCAGGCGTCCGCGACCGGGCGGGCATCCTGTCGCTGTGCTCCCGCCCCGGGGGGCCGCCGCATCGGTGGCCGTCCTCAGGACGACCGGGGCGCGGCAGATCACGAGACCCGTAGGGGCGGGGACGGATTCCCGCCCGGCAGAGGAGTGGTGCCCGATGAGGCTGGTACTGCAGGAGTTCGTGTCGCTGGACGGTGTCTCCCAGGGGCCGGGCTCCCCGGACGAGGACACCAGCGACGGATTCACCGGAGGCGGATGGTTCGTCCCGCACCTGGACGAGGCGTTCGAGCGGGTGGCCACCGACTGGCTGAGCAGGGCGGACGCGTTCCTGTTCGGCCGCCGTACTTACCAGAACTTCGCCCGTGACTGGCCGGAGATGACCGACCACCCGAACGCCCGCGTTCTGAACGGCTCACCGAAGTACGTGGCCTCCCGGAGCCTGACCGAGGCCGGGTGGGAGCCGACCACGATCCTCTCCGGTGACGTCCCCTCCCAGGTCGCCGCGTTGAAACGGCAGCCCGGTCGCGAGCTCCAGATCCACGGCAGCGCCCGTCTCGGCCACTGTCTGCTGGCCGCCGGTCTGGTCGACGAGGTGCGGCTCGCGGTCGCCCCCGTGGTGGTGGGCGGCGGACGGCGCCTGTTCCCGGACGGCGGAACGCCGGTCGGCCTGCGCCTGCTGCACCACGAGACGACGCCCGCCGAAATCGCGGTGCACGTCTACGAGCCGACGGGCCGTGTGGAGCACGGGACGTACGGGGCCGCGTAGAGCTTGCCCCCACGTCCTCCCGTGCCCCGGGAGCCGAGTCGGCGGGTGCGGCGCGCAGCTCCGCTCCCGCCGGTACGCTCGCGTCGTCGCAGCCGAGCCGTGCGGGGGACGAAAATGCTGCTCACTCTGTCGGAGATCGCCCGGGACCCCGCCGTCCTGACGCGCCGTCTGGACCCCGGCGGAGGTGCGCAGATCCTCTTCCGCCCGCTCGTCCCCGCCGACGCCGAGGGGCTGGCGCACTTCCTGGAGGGTCTGTCACCCGCTTCGAGGCGGTTCAGCACCTTCGACGGGTACGGCACCGAGGAGGCCAGGGGGCTGTGCGACGCGATCGCGCGCCACGACAAACTCAGGCTGGTGCTGGAGGACGTGCGGTCCTCCCGGATCGTCGGCCTCCTCGAACTCGCGCTCGCCCTCACCCCCGCCGACCTCGGGCGGTACCGGGAGGCCGGAATCTTCCTCGACGAACTGACCGACTGCCGCTTCGGCCCCACCCTGGCCGACGACCACCAGGGGCGGGGTCTGGGGACACTGGCCTTCCCGCTCGTCGTGGAGGCCGTACGACGGCTCGGCCGGACCCGGGTCATCCTTTGGGGCGGCGTCCTGGCGGACAACGCCCGCGCCATCCGGTTCTACGAGAAGAACGGCTTCCGGCGCTTCGGCTCCTTCGCCGGGGCGGACGGGTCGCCGTCGCTGGACATGATGGCCGACCTCCGCGAGCTGCCGGACCCCGCGGCGGCTCCTCGGTGAGGGAGGTCCGCGTGCTGCCCTGGCTCCTTTTCCGTCTTGGTATGTGAAACGACTTTGCTCGAATGATGGACAGCTGGCTAGCGTCCGGATCATGGAGCGATGCGTGCAAGTCCCGCCGTTCGTGCGGGTCGAGGGGCTGGAAGCACTGCCGGGCCGCGTGATTCCGGCGGACGTGCGGTGGTATCTGGACGGGCGTTCCGGGCGTGCCGCGTACGAGGGGGGACACCTGCCCGGCGCGGTGTTCGCCGACCTCGACCGCTGGCTGACGGGCCCCCCGACGCCGGTCGGCGGCCGGAACCCACTGCCGGCCCCCGAACTCTTCGCCGAGGGCATGCGGACCCTGGGCATCGACGACGACGACATCGTGGTCGCCTACGACGACCAGGGCGGCGTGATCGCCGCGCGGCTGGTGTGGATGCTCCGGGTCACCGGGCGCCGCGCGGCCGTCCTCGACGGCGGGCTGAACGCCTACACCGAGGCGCACCCCGGCTCCCTGACGGCGGACGAACCCGTGCCCGCCCGGGAAGGCGACTTCTCCGTGCGCCCCTGGCCGGCCGATGCCCTGATCGGGGCCGACGACCTCACGGAGCCGGACGTCCTGCCGGTCGACGCCCGCAACCGGGACCGCTTCGCCGGAGCTCAGGACCCCGTGGACCCCCGCCCGGGCCACGTACCCGGTGCGGCCAACGTCCCCTGCCGGGAGAACCTGGACGGGCTCGGCCGGCTGCTGCCCCTCCAGGCGATCCGGGACAACTTCGCCGCCGGGGGAGTGGTCCCGGACAACGTGTCGAAGGTGGCCTCCTACTGCGGGTCGGGCGTGACCGCCTGCCACAACCTCCTGACCCTGGAGCACACCGGGCTGGGCAGCGGCAGGCTCTACGTCGGCGGCTGGTCCGCGTACGGCCGGGACGAGGCCCGCCCGGTGGAGACCGGGCCCGCCCGCTGACGTACCGGCGCACGTACGAGGACGGGGCGGCCGGAACCGTCCCACCGCACGCGACGAGGGCGGGGGCGGGACGGCCGCAACCGTCCCGCCCCCCCCCCCGCTCCGCGCCAACCGCACCGGTGTGAA
>NZ_JBHWZJ010000478.1:0-4633 GCF_042728415.1 Streptomyces sp. NPDC060198
GGCTCGAAGCCCGCGCACCGGGCGCATGGGTGTCCCGCCGGGGACGGGCGTCAGGAGGCGCTGCTCACCGCTCCGGTGGCCGGCCGGGTGGCGGGGGTCCGCTCGCTCTGCCGGGAGCGGTGCGACATCCAGGCCGCCACCAGGGCGCCCGAGATGTTGTGCCACACGGAGAAGACGGCCGCGGGCAGCGCGGCCAGCGGGCTGAAGTGCGCGGTCGCCAGTGCAGCGGCCAGACCGGAGTTCTGCATGCCGACCTCGAAGGCCATGGCACGGCTGGCGGGCGGGCCGAGGCGGGTGAGCTTGCCCGCCCCGTAACCCAGCGCCAGGCCGAGGCCGTTGTGCAGGACGACGGCGATCAGCACGGTGATGGCCGCCGACTTGATCGCACCGGCGCTTCCCGAGACGACCGCGCAGACGATCGCGGCGATGGCCAGCGAGGACAGCCAGGGCATGGCGCCCAGCACCCGGTCGACGAGCTTGCCCGCGACGAGCCGTACCACCAGCCCGCCGATCACCGGGAGGAGGACCGTCTTGAGGATGTCGGTCACCATGGAGCCGGCGTCCACGGGCAGGTACGTGCCGGCGAGCAGCAGGGTCAGAGGCGGCGTCACCAGGGGAGCGAGCACGGTGGAGACGGTGGCCACGGAGACCGACAGTGCCACGTCGCCGCGGGCCAGGAAGGTCACCACGTTCGACGCGGTCCCGCTCGGGGCGCAGCCCACCAGGATGACGCCCGCGGCCAGTTGCGGGGGGAGACCCAGCAGATGGGCGATGATCCAGCCGAGGCCCGGCATGATCACGTAGTGCGCGACCAGACCGATGGCGACGGCCCAGGGGCGCTTCGCCACCCCCTTGAAGTCGAGCGGGGTCATCGTCAGCCCCATGCAGAACATCACGACGCCGAGCAGGTACGGCACCGCCTTCGTCCAGCCCTCGAAGGTCCCGGGCGTGAGGAGGCCTGCGGCTCCCGCCAGGAGGACGAGGACGGGGAAGACCGTGACGGCGCGCCTCGCGGTCTTGCTGTCCGAGCCCGTGCCATCCGGGGCCGCGCTGTCGGTGCCGGTGTGATCCGGTGTCGTCTGTTCGTTTCGCACAGCCGCGATGAGACGCGGTTTCCCTGTGCTCCCGCAAACCTGTCTCGCTATGTGGTCACTACATTCATCATGTGGCGCGCCGAGGGCCGCGGACAGTCGGCGGGGAGGCCGGGGCGTCTAGCGGACCGATGCCGCCGCGGTGTTGGCGCTGCCGTTGACGACGAACTGGGATCCGGGTTCGATCAGTACGTCGCCCTGGGCCGAGCCTTGGATCGTCACGTTCGTCAGGGTGGCGCTGCCCCTGGCCCCTCCGTGCGCGAGGATGCCGGAGCCGTTGACGGAGTTGGTGATCCTGACGTTCGAGATCTGCGCTCCGGGGACGGAGCCCCCGCCCGTCTTGAACTGGATCCCGTCGTAGGTCGAGTCCTGGATGTCGGTGTCCCTGATCGTGACACCCGGAATGTCGGGGCCCGCCGCGAAGAGGGTGATCGCGCCGAACTCCTGCGCCTCGCCCCAGAAGGCCCCGCCCGTGCGGTAGAGCGCGTTGTTGGCGATCAGGGTCTGCCCGGAGAAGGGCAGGGGGTCGTGGTCGGTCGCCAGCATGATGCCGGGGTAGTTCATCGTGTCGGAGACGATGTTGTTCTCGATGGTGTTGCCGTACCCGCCGTAGACCGCGATGCCGTTGGCCCGCCAGGGCAGGGCGATCGTGTTGTTGCGGAAGTGGTTGTCGTGGCCGATGTCCACCGACTGGTTCTTCACGTACTTGTTCGACCAGACGGCCAGCGAATCGTCGCCCGTGTTCCGGAACGAGGAGTTGAAGACCGTCGAATTGCGGGTTCCGTTGGAGAGGTTGATGCCGTCCGCGTAGGTGTTGCGAATGCGCATTCCGGTGAACTCGACCCCGTCACCGGGACCCCAGAGATCGGGAATGTTGTCGTAGTCGCGGCCCACCCACACCCCGACGTTGGAGTGCTCCAGCCAGACGTTGGTGATCTTGGTGTTGCTGCCGAAGCGTCCGTTGAGGCCCACCCCGCCCTCGGCGTTGCCGTCGCCGCCTCGGATCGTGCCGGAGCCGAAGATCGCGATGTCGGAGATGGTGGTGTTGTCGTCGATGTCGAACCCGAAGTTGCCCTCGTGCGGGTGGTTGATGCCACCCGCGTTCTGGGGCTGGATGAGGGAGTACAGCTGGGAGTGCCACATCCCCGCGCCGCGGATCGTGACGTTCCTGATGCCCACCTGGTTGTACTGCCCCCGGTTGAGCGGGTCGTCGGTCAGGATCTTCTGCTCCTGCCGCCACTGCCCGGCCGGAATCCAGACACAGCCGATCTCGCCGTTCTGGTCGGCCGTCACCGCCCGCTGGATGGCGTCGGTGTCGTCGATGCCGTCGTTGGGCACGGCCCCGTAGGTGGTGATCGAGACGCAGCCGGCGGGCTGCGCCGTCGGCGCCGCCACCTGCTCCAGGTCGACCAGGTCGATGATGTAGAAGGACGCGGTGTCGCCCGCGTCACGCTGGAGGCGGAACTTCGTGCCGACCGGGTAGGTCTGGCCGAGCAGCGCGTTCGACTCGTCGAAGAGCCTGCGGGCGTCCGCCTGCGGCTGGTTGGTCAGGCCTTCCGGGCTGTCCGTGTCGCCGTACAGCCAGCTGTGCTTGGAGGAGAGTGTCAGCTTCCGGGCGAAGGCGTTGTTGACGTAGAGGCTGATCGTGGCCTCCGTACCCCCGCCGCCGGGCGCGTCGGGGATGGAGTTGCGGACCACGAGGGAGTTGGTCGGCACGGTCGAGGTGATCTCGACGTACTGGCCGGTGGAGTTGAGCCGCACCGACTGGCGGCCCGAGGACTCGGTGGCGAAGTTGGTGTGCCCGAAGGTGCGCTTCTGGTCGGCGGTGAGCAAGGTGCCCTGGTAGGAGCCTTGCTCGGCCTCGTACTCGGTGTACGGGACCGCCGCGCCGCGGCCGACCACGATGGCCCGGGAGAAGACGTTGTTGTTCTCGTTGGTCTCAGCGAGGACGCCGGTCGCGTCCGCGGTGGCGGTCAGATTGGCCCCACCGCTCTTCGCGGTCCACGTACCGCTGATCGGCACGGTGACCGTGCCCCCGGCGGGAATGGCTCCGGTGGTTCCGTTCAGTGTGGTGCTCTCCACCTGGAGGCGGGTCACGGTCGTGGCACTCGCCGCAGTGGTGCCGCGGTTGTTCACCGAGACGGTGAAGGTGACGGCCGCGCCGACCGCCGGGCTGGTCGGGCTGGAGGAGATGCCCGTGACCTGGAGATCGGGCCCGGGGCTCTGTGCGACCACGAGCTTGGAGGAGGCAGTGCGGCTGTTGTTGCTGTTGTCCAGCTCGACGACCGTGTCGGTCGGGTCGACCACCGCCGAGACGGAGTACGAACCCATCGGGCGCTTGCCCACGCTCACCGCGACGGTGGCCGAGGCGCCCGCCGCGAGCGCGTTCACCGCGGCGCTGCCGGCCACCTGGCCCTCCAAGCTGACATTGACCGTCGTCGCGGGTGCCGCCGCCGAACCGGCGTTGCGCACCGTGGTGTTCACGGTCACCGCGTCGCTCTCCGAGGGCGAGGCGGGCGACCAGCTCAGGTCGGTCAGGACCAGGTCCGGGTTGGGCGCGGCCGTACCGACGACCTGGACCTCGGCCACCTGGGCGCCGGGAGCACCGGTGTTGGACGAGAACTTCAGCTGCACGTCGGCGTACCGCCCGCTGACCGGGACCGTCACCGTGTTTCCGTTGCCGGACGGCGAGAAGGCGTAGTCGGCCTGGCTCTTCAGCGAGGTGAACCCGGTGGCGGACTGCGCCCGGCCCAGCACCTGGAAGCTCTGGGTACGGGCACCCCACGCCGAATCCGGCGAGAGCTTGACCACGACGGCCGAGAGGTCCGCGTCGGAGCCGAGCTTCACCGTCAGCGTGGCCGGATAGCCGTTCGACTCCCAGTAGGTGTCACGCCGGTCGTCGTTGGCGTTGGTACCCACGTAGGTCTGCGCGTACGACGAGGCCTCGATCGGCTTGTTCAGCGCGAGGTTGGTACCGGTGGGCGTCGGTGTGCCGGGGTCCGTGCCTCCCGACGCCTCGCCGTAGACCTCCAGTTGGGAGAGCTGCGCCGCGTTCCAGCCGGTGTTGGCGGTCACCAGGACCCGTACGTACCGCACCTGGGCCGCGGTGAAATCGACGGTGACGGTGTTGTTCGCGGCCGGGGTGAACGACCGGGCGGCCGAGGCGGACAGGGTGCTGAACCCGGAGCCGTCCGTGCTGCCCTGGACGGCGAGCGTCTGGGTGCGCGCCTCCCAGGTGTTCGGCAGCTTCAGTACCACCTGGTCGACGGCGGTCGCGGTGCCCAGATCGGCCTGGACCCACTGCGGGAACGTACCGGGGCTCTCCCAGTACGTCTGCTGACTGCCGTCGGTGACGTTCGACGCCGGGTAGGCGCCGAGCGAGCCGCCGGCCGACGCCGGCCTGCCGAGTGCCAGGTCGGCGGTCCGTCCGGCCGCCGAAGCGGCGACCGGCAGAAGGCCGACGGTCATCAGTGCGGCTGCCACCGCACCGATGACGAACCGCCGCCATCCGCGTTGCTTCCCTCTCATGCTGTCCTCAGTTC
>NZ_JBHWZJ010000479.1:0-4631 GCF_042728415.1 Streptomyces sp. NPDC060198
CCGCACGCGGTGTCCGGCCCGTCCCTCACGGTTCGGCGCCCCGGAGGGCTCGCTCAGCCGGCCAGTTCGACCGTGTGACGGCGGCGCACCGGCGCCCAGCAGCGGATGATGTCGCGGACCGACACCAGACCCACCGGGCCGTCGTCGTTCAGCACGATCAGGTGCCGGAACCCGCCGTGCGTCATGGCCTCGGCGGCCTCTTCCAAGGTCCAGGTGGGGGCGGCGAAGACCACGTCCGTGGTGGTGTGGCCGGACACGGACTCGCGGTCCGGGTCCTGGCCGAGCCCGACCGCGTCGAGGATGTCGCGTTCGGTGATGATGCCGAATCCGCAGGTGTCCGGATCATGGACGACGGCTGCCCCGACGCGGCGGGCCGACATCAGCGCGGCTGCCTGACGGAGTGTGTGGGTGGGGCCGATGGTGAGCACCACGGTGGTCATGGCGTCTCGGACCAGCATGACGAGGGCACCTCCTTGGTGGATCGGCCGGAAAGTGAGCCGATTCACAAGTTCACAAGCGGGGGTTTCAGGATGACACCCCTCCCATGGCCCGACAAGAGGTGCGCGAGGCGGCCACAGGGCGTGCACGCGCACGTCCGGTGGCCGCCGGGCGCCCCTGGCGCTCCGCCGACCGGGGCGCGACCCCGGCCGGGACGGCGCGGTCGTCAGTAGCGCTGGTTGAGATAACCCAGCAGTTCGTCGTGGAGCAGGCCGTTCGACGCGGCCGCGTTGCCGCCGCCCGGGCCGGGGACGCCGTCCAGACCGGTGAAGCTGCCGCCGGCCTCCTGCACCACGATCGCGGTCGCCGCCATGTCCCACAGCGAGAGCTCGGGCTCCGCACACATGTCCACCGCCCCCTCGGCGACCATCATGTACGACCAGAAATCGCCGTAGCCCCGCGTCCGCCAGCAGGCCCGTGACAGGTCGAGGAAGCCGTCCAGCCGCCCTTGCTCCTCCCAGCCGGTCAGCGAGGAGTACGCGAAGGAGGCGTCCGAGATCTGCCCGACCTTCGAGACTTCGAGCCGGGTCGCGGAGGTGAGACTGCGCCCCGAGTACGCGCCGGAGCCCTTCGCCGCCCACCAACGCCGGCTCAGCGCCGGGGCCGACACCACGCCGACCACCGGCTGAAAACCGTTCTCGCCCGCCTCCATGAGGGAGATCAAGGTCGCCCAGACCGGCACCCCGCGCACGTAGTTCTTCGTACCGTCGATCGGGTCGATCACCCAGCGGCGGGGGCCGGTGCCCTCCAGTCCGTACTCCTCGCCCAGGATCGCGTCACGCGGGCGGGCCCGGTGCAGGTGGCCCCGGATCAGCTCCTCGGCGGCCTTGTCGGCCTCGCTCACCGGAGTCATGTCCGGTTTGGTCTCCACCTTGAGGTCGAGGGCCTTGAACCGGTCCATCGTCGCCGCGTCGGCGGCGTCCGCCAGTACGTGGGCGAGACGCAGATCATCGTGGTAGTCGGACATGCCGTCACAGTATCCAGCCAGGTCCGCGCGGGGCCACACGGCCCGGCCCCGCCCGGTCGGAGCACAGAACGGCGCGGGCGGCCTTCGGTGCGAGGAGCCGGGGAGCCTCCGGGCGGGCCGTCGGTGCGAGGGGCCGGAGAGCCTGTGGAGGGCCGTCAGTGCGAGGAGCCGGAGAGCTGGAGGCCGATCACACCGATGATCACCAGCGAGATCGAGACGAGCTTCAGTGTGTTCACCACGTCGTCGAAGAAGACCATGCCGTAGATCGCCGTACCGGCCGCCCCGATGCCGGTCCACACCGCGTACGCGGGGCCCACGTCGAGCTTCCGCAGCGAGAGGGTCAGCAGGCCGAAACTCCCGAGTGCGAACGCCGCGAACGCGATCGTCGGCCAGAGCCGGGTGAAACCGTGCGACAGCTTCAGACACACGGCGAAGCCCGTCTCCAGCAGCCCCGCGACCACGACCAGCAGCCACGCCATCGTCCGTAGTCCTCCGCATCGGTCACCGGTCCGCCTGCTCGCTGCGATTATGCCCTCACCACGGTCGTGTGGTCGCAAGCGTGCGCGAGTCGCGTCGGCCGGTCCGGCCGGCGCTCCCGCTCAGTCGCCCTCGCGCCGCTCGCGCGTCGCCAGCAGCCGGCGCAGCGAGTAGAGCCGCGCCGGATCGGCGTGCCCGCCGGCCACCCACGCGTCGAGCGCGCACTCCGGCGCGCTGTCGTCGTGGGTGCAGCCGCGCGGACAGTCCTCGGTGCCGGGCTGGAGGTCGGGGAACGCGTTGATGACCCGGGACGGGTCGATGTGGTGCAGGCCGAACGAACGCACGCCCGGGGTGTCGACCACCCACCCCGCCCCGTCCGGCAACGGCAGCGCGAGCGCCGAGGTGGTGGTGTGCCGCCCCCGCCCGGTGACCGCGTTGACATGGCCCGTCGTACGCCGCCGGTCCTCGGGCACCAGGGCGTTGACCAGCGTGGTCTTGCCGACCCCGGAGTGCCCGACGAAGGCGGTGATCTTGCCGTTCAGCTGCTCGCGCACCCGGTCGGCCGCGTCTCCGTTGGCCAGCTCGTCCCGGTTGGTGACGATGAACGGCACGCCCAGCGGGGTGTACGCCTCCAAAAGCTTGTCCGGGGAGGCCAGGTCGGACTTGGTCAGCACCAGCAGCGGGGTCAGCCCGCCGTCGTACGCGGCGACCAGGCACCGGTCGATCATGCGCGGCCGCGGCTCCGGGTCGGCGAGCGCGGTGACGATGGCGAGCTGGTCGGCGTTGGCCACGACCACACGCTCGAACGGGTCGTCGTCGTCGGCGGTGCGCCGCAGCACCGAGCGGCGCTCGCCGATACGGACGATGCGCGCCAGGGTGTCCTTGTCGCCGGAGAGATCCCCGACGATCGACACGGTGTCGCCGACCACGGCGGCCTTGCGGCCCAGCTCGCGGGCCTTCATCGCGACGACCGTGCGCCCCTCGACGAGGCAGGTCAGCCGGCCCCGGTCGACCGTGAGGACCATGCCGTCCTCGGCGTCCTCGTGCTTGGGCCGGGTATGGGTGCGGGGGCGGTTGCCCTTGCGGTTCGGACGGACGCGGATGTCGTCCTCGTCGGGGTTCTTCCCGTAGCGGCGCATCTTCTAGGGCCTCTCGTTCGGATCAGGCCGGGTCAGGGAGCGGGGTCGGGTGTCGTGCGTCGCGAGGCGGAGCAGGGAGCCGACGCGGAGCGTCGCGACCGACGACAACGCCGCGAGGTGCGGCACCCGACCCCGCGAGCCCGGCATGACCCGGACGAAAGGCCCTAGGCCCCGGCACCGAGCATGCCGGTCCACATGTCCGGGAAGTCGGGCAGGGTCTTCGCGGTCGTCCCGACGTTCTCGATCTCCACCCCGGGCACGGCCAGGCCGATGATCGCGCCCGCCGTCGCCATCCGGTGGTCGTCGTAGGTGTGGAACACCCCGCCGCGCAGCGGACGCGGCCGGATGTGCAGCCCGTCCGCCGTCTCCGTGACGTCACCGCCGAGCTCGTTGATCTCCTTGGTGAGCGCCGCCAGCCGGTCCGTCTCGTGCAGCCGCAGATGGGCGACACCGCTCAGCGTGGAGGGGGAGTCGGCGAGCGCCGCGACAGCCGCGATGCCCGGGGTCAGCTCGCCGACCTCGCTCAGGTCCGCGTCGATGCCGTGGATGCGGCCCGACCCGGTGAAGGTGAGGCCCTGCGGCGTCAGCTCGCACGAACCGCCCATGGCCGTGAACAGCTCGCGCAGCGCGTCCCCGGGCTGCGTGGTGCGCTCCGGCCAGTCGCGTACGGTGACGCGACCGCCGGTCACCAGGGCGGCGGCCAGGAACGGCTGGGCGTTGGAGAGGTCGGGCTCGATCGTCAGGTCCCGGCCGAGCAGCGCGGAGGGGGCGACCCGCCAGACATCCGGCTCGCCGCCCGTCTCGGGCTCGTCCACCTGGGCGCCGACCGCGCGCAGCATCTCCACCGTCATCCGGATGTGCGGCATCGACGGCAGGGCCGAACCCACGTGCCGTACCTCCACGCCCTGGTTGAACCGGGGGGCGGAGAGCAGCAGCGCGGAGACGAACTGGGAGGAGGCGGAGGCGTCGATCCGTACCGGGCCGCCCTCCAGCGCGCCCGCGCCGTGCACGGTCAGCGGGAGCGAACCGCGCCCGCCGTCCTCGATCCGGGCGCCGAGCGCGCGCAGCGCGTCGATGACGCCGTGCAGCGGACGCTCGTAGGAACGCGGGTCGCCGTCGAAGTGGACCGAACCGTCCGCGAGGGTGGCGACGGGGGGCAGGAAGCGCATGACCGTACCCGCGTTGCCGACGTCGACCGTGACCGGGCCGTGCAGTCCGGCGGGGATGACCCGCCACGCCTCACCCGTGACGTCCGGACCGCCCGGTGCCGCCGCCGAACTCGACGACACCGTCTCCTCGATGCCTACGCCCATCGCGCGCAGCGCCTGGGCCATCAGCAGGGTGTCGCGCGAGCGCAGCGGCCGGCGGAGCCAGCCGGGCTCGGCGGCGAGGGCGGCCAGGACCAGCGCCCGGTTGGTGACCGACTTGGAACCGGGCACGGTGACGGTCGCGTCGACGGGGCCGCTCGCGTGAGGGGCGGGCCAGAGGGCGGGGCGCACGGAACTTTCGGTCATGCCCTCACTTTAGGGCCTCCCGTCCGGTCCGGGCCG
>NZ_JBHWZJ010000480.1:0-4620 GCF_042728415.1 Streptomyces sp. NPDC060198
CCCGTCTTCGTGGGCGGACGGGGCACCGGCGTCGGGGTGTCCGGCGGCGGCCGTCACGCGGCGCCGGACCCCCGCTGCCCCTTGTAGTTGATCTTCATGGCGTCCATGTCGGTCGCCGTGGAGCGCAGCGGCCCGTGACCGTAACCCCCGGCCTCGAGGGTGGTCTCCGCGCGTTCCTCCGCGAGGGCGGACGCCATCTCCTCGCCGTCCTCGGCGTCGGACACCACCACGTACCGGAAGCTGAAGTGCTTCAGCACGGTGTCGTAGGTGAGTGAGCCCTCCTCGGTGAACTGCATCGAGGTGAGGCCGTGGTCCGCGACCTCCGCGAGCAGCCGGGTCCGTGCCTCGTCCGTCAGCCCGTTCCAGGTTCCCCGGACGATCACCCGGTACGTGTGCTGCGTGCCCATCGTGGTGCCTGCCTTCTCCTGCGCCGCACGCGGCCGGATGCCGCGCGTGTTCTTCCCGCGGCGAAATCCGCTCGCGGCCCAGGTTACGACGGGAAGGATGGGAGCCATGCGGAATATCGTGGTCGTCGACGCACCCTCCAACCTGGGCCTGCGACCCCCGTCGCCCGGCACCGTCCCCGGCTGCCACAAACTCGCCGGAGCCCTGCGCGAGCTGGGAATCGTGCGGAGGCTCGGGGCTCTGGAGGGCGGGGTCGTGGTTCCGCCCCGCTACGACCTCGGCACCTGGCGGGAGGGCGACGGCGTGTTCAATGCCACAGCCCTCGCCCGCTACACGCGGACCCTGGCGGACCGCGTCGAACGGCACGTCAGGGCGGGCGACTTCCTGGTCGTGCTCGGCGGAGACTGCTCGATCCAGCTCGGCGCCTCCCTCGCCCTGCGCCGGATCGGCAGGTACGGACTGGCGGCCGTCGACGGGTCCGCGGACTTCCGGCACCCGGGCAATTCGGACCGGATCGGAGCGGCAGGCGGTGAGGAACTGGCCCTCGCCACCGGTCGGGGACAGGACGACCTCACCGACCTCGAAGGGCTCCGCCCCTATCTGAGGGACGAGGACCTCCGCCTCTTCGGGATGCGGGACGGGGACGCGGACCGGGCCGAACTGACCGCCCTGAAGATCCCGCACCTGACGGTCGGAGAGATCCGCGAGTGGGGGCCCGAGGAGGTGGCCCGGGGGGTGGTCGCCTCCCTGGAAACCCCCGTGCTCGACGGGTTCTGGGTGCACCTGGACGCCGACGTGCTCGACCCGGGCGTGATGCCCGCCGTCGACAGCCCCGACGACGGCGGGCTCCTCCCGGACGAACTGGCCGCTCTGCTGGGTACGTTGATCGGCTCACCCCGGTGCGTGGGACTCAACGTCACGATCTACGACCCCGATCTCGACCCGACGGGCACGGCGGGGGCGCTCCTCGCGGACCTGGTGGTGGGCGCGTTCCCCTGACGGCCGGAGCGGGGACGGCCCTGAAGCGGAGTCCCGGGTCCCGGGACGCGAGCGAGCGCGGGGAGAGGATGCGGCAGCGGAGTCGGGAGCGGGTCAGACGACGGCGTTGCGGTCCGCGTACTCGAAGACCGAGCCGTCCGGATGGAGGGCGATCAGGTTGCGGCCGACAGGTGTCGGGACCGGGCCGGCGACGATGTGCGCCCCGGCCCGGGTGAGTGCTTCGCGGGCCTCGTCCACGTCCTTGACCGCGATGGTGGCCGCCACCTTGCGCAGCAGCTCCAGCTCCGTCTCGGGCCCGCTCATGAGCAGGAAGCAGCCGATCGCGGCGACCGACACCCCACCGCGCTCGAAGCGCAGGGCTCGGGTGCCGGTGATGCCCTCGTAGAAGGCCACCGAGGCCTCCAGGTCGTCGACGCAGACGCGTAGCGTGGTTCCCAGGATGTCCATGCGTACGAGGTTAGTTGGGTCCCCCGGACCGTGTGATCGATTCGCCCCGGTCCGGACCTCCCCGCCGCGTGGGCGAGGGGCCGAAAGACGTTCGGGAGACCCTGTGGGGTGTGCGGCGGATCATGGCCGGGGCGACCCTGGTCCGCCGGACACCGCCTCGCCGGGTCATGCCCGGCAGAGCACCTCACCGTGCGGCACCATGAACCAGCCGTCGCCCTCCTCGCCCCAGGCGCGCCACGCCGCCGCTGCCGCCGCGAGGTCCTCCGGTGTGGCGTGACCGCCCTCGACCGCCTTCTGCGCGTAGGCGGAGCCGACCGTACGGTCCGCCCACAGCCCGCTCCACCAGCTCCGGCTCTCCGGTGTGGCGTAACACCACGCGGCGGCGGTCGGCACGATGTCGGTGAAGCCGGCCTGCCGTGCCCAGGAGAGGAGCCTGCGTCCGGCGTCGGGCTCACCGCCGTTGGCGCGGGCCACCTGCCGGTACAGCGTCAACCACGCCTCCATGCCCGGAACTTCCGGATACCAGGTCATCGCCGCGTAGTCGCTGTCCCGGGCGGCGACGATCCCGCCCGGACGGCACACCCGGCGCATCTCGCGCAGTGCCTGCACGGGATCGCCGACGTGCTGGAGCACCTGATGGGCGTGGACCACGTCGAAGGAGTCGTCCGGGTAGTCCAGCGCGTGGACGTCGGCGACGGCGAACGAGACGTTTTCCAGGCCGCGTTCGCGGGCGGCTGCGGCCGCCGCGTCGAGGATCTCCTGCTGGGTGTCGAGGCCGGTCACCGCGCCCGGGGCGACCAGCGCGGCCAGGTCGGCGGTGATCGTCCCCGGTCCGCAGCCGACGTCCAGTACGGACATCCCCGGCTCGAGTTCGCCGAGGAGGTAGGCCGCGGAGTTCTGCGCGGTGCGCCAGCGGTGCGAGCGGAGCACCGATTCGTGGTGTCCGTGGGTGTAGACGGCGGTTTCCTTCGGCATGCCGAGGTCCTCTCTCCGGGCGTGGCTGCGTGAGGTACGTCAACCGTACGCCGCAGATCGCATGATGAGATGTGTGTCTTGTGATGTGAGACGCGCATCTCGGGTGGAGAGAGGGCCCCGGTGGTCTCACACCGGCATGGGGCAGTAGACCGTCAGCGCTTCGGGGAGTTTGTCGACCAGCAACTCCGTTCCTGAGATGGCTACTTCACCGTCGTACGCGTAGGGGGTACCCGGCGGCAGTCCGGCGATCCGGACCCGGCGGCGTCGTTCCGCCGCGTGCACGGGAGAGCGGGTCAGCGGACCGGCCACGGCCGCCGCGATCAGGCGCAGCCCGGGAGTGCGGCCTCCGTGGACCACGCGTACGTCCAGCAAGCCGTCCGCGAGGTTGTGGCGCCTGCCGGGTGCGGGGCCGACCCGCTGGAAGAGGCCGTTGCCCACGAAGAGAAGCCACAACGGGCGTCGCTTACCCTGGAGTTCCGCCTCCAGGGGACGTTCCCCGCGCAGCACCTCGAAGGCCGCCAGCATCCCGGCCGGCCACCCGCCGATGCGCGGTGCCCAGTGCTCCCGCTTCCGTACGAGCTCCGGATACACGCCGAGGCTGAAGGCGTTGAGGAAGTAGCCGTCCGCCCCGTCGGGGCCGTGCGGGCCGGGGCGGAAGCGTCCGAGGTCGACCCGTACCGCGTCACCGGCCTTCAGGGCGGCCACCGTGTCGTGCACCGTCTCGATGCCGAGGTCGTACGCGAAGTGGTTGAGGGTGCCGCCGGGGAACACCGCCAGCGGGACCCCGTGGGTCGCCGCGACCGACGCGGCCAGGTTGACGGTGCCGTCGCCGCCGCAGACACCGAGTGCCCGCCCCCTTCCGACCGCCCCGGCGAACGCGTCTGCCAGGTCGCCGGGCGCGCACTCCACCACCTCGGCCATCGGCAGTGCGTCCCGCACCAGCGAAGCCGTACCCCTCGCGGTCCCCGACTGCTCGTTGACGACCACCACCAGGCCCTCGCCCGCGGCGAGCGAAGGGGCCTGGGCGGGCGGCCGGCCCGGGGCGGGGAGCTGGCCGCGGGTCGGTACCACCCCGCGCAGGGCGAAGGCCGCACCCACGCCGAGTGCGGCACCCGCCACGACGTCGCTCGGATAGTGCACCCCGGTGTAGACCCGGGAAGCCGCGACCGCCAGGGCCACCGGGGCGACGACCGCGCCCCAGCCCTTGGACTCCAGGGCCACCCCGGTGGCGAACGCGGCGGCGGACGCGGCGTGCCCGGACGGGAAGGACGTGGTGATCGGCTGCCGCTTCAGCCGCCGTATCACCGGGACCGTGTCGAGCACCGGACGCTCCCGGCGCACCGCGCCCTTGCCGACCGTGTTGATGGCCGCCGAGGCGAGGGCGAGCGAGGCCACGCCGCGCAGCGCGGCCCTGCGCGCCCGTGCGCTGCCGCCGAGCGCGGCGATGCCCGCGGCGGCGCCGAACCAGAGCAGGCCGTGGTTGGCGCTGCGGCTCAAGCGGGGCAGCAAGGGCTCGGCGCCCGGCCAGTGCCGTTCGGCCACCCCCTGGAACGCGGTCAGGTCGCGCTGCTGGAGCCAGCCCCTGAGGCGGGTGGACGAGGTGAAGGTGGAGGGCAGAGGGCGTGTGGACATGGGTCAGCGGATACCCGGTCCGGCGGCCCTGAACCAGGAGGCGCGCTGCGGGAGCCGGCCGGAGGCGCGTCGGCGGCCGGGCGGGACCGCCTCCGGAGCATGCAGGGGTACGCGCGGGCCCGGCGTCGTACGGAAGGCGGTCCCGCCCGGTGGGAACCGGGC
>NZ_JBHWZJ010000481.1:0-4565 GCF_042728415.1 Streptomyces sp. NPDC060198
GCCCACGGTGCCGCGGCGGGACGGTTCGGGGGCGCCGGTGCGTCAGCGCCGGACCTTGCGGGTGGCGCGCAGCCACTCCTTGTTCATGGCGGCGATCGACGGGAGCGGGATTCCCTTCGGGCAGGCGGTGGCGCATTCGCCGGTCAGGGTGCAGCCGCCGAAGCCCTCCTCGTCCATGGTGGCGACCATGTCGAGCACCCGGGTCTCCCGTTCGGGCGCGCCCTGCGGGAGCACGTTGAGGTGGTTGATCTTCGCCGAGGTGAAGAGCATCGCCGAGCCGTTGGGGCAGGCGGCGACGCAGGCGCCGCAGCCGATGCATTCGGCGTGCTCGAAGGCGAAGTCGGCGTCCGGCTTGGGCACCGGGGTTGCGTGCGCGTCGGGTGCCGTGCCGGTGGGGGCTGAGATGTAGCCGCCGGACTGGATGACGCGGTCGAAGGCCGAGCGGTCCACCACCAGGTCCTTGATGACCGGGAAGGCCGAGGCGCGCCAGGGCTCGATGTCGATGGTGTCGCCGTCCTCGAAGGACCGCATGTGGAGCTGGCAGGTGGTGGTGCGTTCGGGGCCGTGCGCGTCGCCGTTGATGACGAGGCTGCACGCTCCGCAGATGCCCTCGCGGCAGTCGTGGTCGAAGGCGACGGGCTCGTCGCCTTCGAGGATGAGTTCCTCGTTGAGGGTGTCGAGCATTTCGAGGAACGACATGTCCTGCGAGATGCCGTCGACTTCGTAGGTGGCCATGGCGCCGGGCGCCTCGGCGTCTCGCTGGCGCCAGACGCGCAGGGTGAGCTTCATGCGTAGCTCCGCTGGGTGGGGTGTACGTACTCGAACACGAGGTCTTCCTTGTGCAGGACGGGGGCCTCGCCGGTGGTGGTGAACTCCCACGCGGCGGCGTAGGAGAACTCCTCGTCCCGGCGGGCGGCCTCGCCGTCCGGGGTCTGGGACTCCTCGCGGAAGTGGCCGCCGCAGGACTCGGCGCGGTGGAGGGCGTCGAGGCACATCAGCTCGGCGAGCTCCAGGTAGTCGACGATCCGGTTGGCCTTCTCCAGCGACTGGTTGAACTGCTCACCCGTACCGGGGACCTTCACTCGCCGCCAGAACTCCTCGCGGATCAGAGGCAGTCGGGCGAGCGCGGTACGCAGCCCTTCCTCCGTGCGGGCCATCCCGCAGAACTCCCACATGAGTTCGCCGATCTCACGGTGGAAGGAGTCGGGGGTGCGGTCGCCGTCGACGGCGAGCAGCAGGTTGAGCCGGTCCTCGGTCTCGGCGACCGTCTCCACCACCGCCGGGTGGTCCGCGTCCACAGGGGTGGTGTGCGGGTTGCGGGCGAGGTAGTCGTTGATGGTGGACGGCAGCACGAAGTACCCGTCGGCGAGGCCCTGCATCAGCGCGGAGGCGCCGAGGCGGTTGGCTCCGTGGTCGGAGAAGTTGGCCTCGCCGATCGCGAAGAGGCCGGGGATCGTGGTCTGGAGGTCGTAGTCGACCCAGAGGCCGCCCATCGTGTAGTGCACGGCGGGGTAGATCCGCATGGGGGTCCCGTACGGGTCCTCGGCGGTGATCCGGGCGTACATGTCGAAGAGGTTGCCGTACTTCTCCTCGACCTTGGCGCGGCCCATCCGGGCGATGGCGTCGGCGAAGTCGAGGTAGACACCCTGGCCGCCGGGGCCGACGCCGCGGCCCTCGTCGCAGACGTTCTTCGCGGCGCGGGAGGCGATGTCACGGGGGACGAGGTTGCCGAAGGCGGGGTAGATCCGCTCCAGGTAGTAGTCGCGCTCGTCTTCGGGGATCTCGTTGGCCGGGCGGTCGTCGCCCTTGGCCTTGGGGACCCAGATCCGGCCGTCGTTGCGGAGCGACTCGCTCATCAGGGTGAGCTTGGACTGGTGGTCGCCGGTGCGCGGGATGCAGGTGGGGTGGATCTGGGTGAAGCAGGGGTTCGCGAAGTGGGCCCCGCGCCGGTGGGCCCGCCAGACGGCGGTGGCGTTGGAGTTCATCGCGTTGGTCGAGAGGTAGAAGACGTTGCCGTAGCCGCCGCTGGCCAGTACGACCGCGTCGGCGAAGTAGGTGTCGATCCGGCCGGTGACCAGGTCGCGGGCGACGATGCCGCGGGCCCGCCCGTCGACCACGATCAGGTCGAGCATCTCGGTGCGCGCGTGGAGTTCGACGTTGCCCGCGGCGATCTGCCGGGACAGTGCCTGGTAAGCGCCGAGCAGGAGTTGCTGTCCTGTCTGGCCCCGGGCGTAGAAGGTGCGGGAGACCTGCACCCCGCCGAAGGACCGGTTGTCGAGGAGGCCGCCGTACTCGCGGGCGAAGGGGACGCCCTGCGCGACGCACTGGTCGATGATCTCGACGGAGATCTGCGCGAGCCGGTGCACGTTGGACTCGCGGGCGCGGAAGTCGCCGCCCTTGACGGTGTCGTAGAAGAGCCGGTGGACGGAGTCGCCGTCGTTGCGGTAGTTCTTCGCGGCGTTGATGCCACCCTGGGCCGCGACCGAGTGGGCGCGGCGCGGGGAGTCCTGGAAGCAGAACTGGACGACGTGGTAGCCCTGTTCGGCGAGGGTGGCGCCGGCCGAACCGCCGGCCAGTCCGGTGCCGACGACGATCACCGTGTGCTTGCGGCGGTTCGCCGGATTGACGAGCTTGGCCTCGAAGCGGCGGGTGTCCCAGCGCTCTGCGACCGGTCCCTCGGGGGCCTTGGTGTCGACGAGCGGCTCGCCCGTCCGGTACTGCGTGTAGTCGCTCATGTCAGCTCACGACTCCGGTCATGACGGCAACGGGTACGGACACGAATCCCGCGGTGAGCACCACCGCGATCACGTTGGCGAGGGTCTTGAGGACCCGGTCGCGGGTGGCGCTGCCGACTCCGAGGGTCTGCGCGGCACTCCAGAATCCGTGCTGGACGTGAAGACCGACGGCGAGCACCGCCACGATGTAGATGACGTCGCCGTACCAGGTGGAGAAGGTGTCGACCACGTTCTGATAGGGGTGCCCGGCCTGGAATCCGCCGCTGTGCACGGTGCCGGTGGTGAGGTCGAGGATGTGCCAGACGATGAAGAGCGCGAGGATGATGCCGCCCCAGCGCATGGTCCGGGTGGCGTAGCTCGCCCGGGCCCTCTTGTGGACGTAGCCGACGGGGCGCGCCCTGAGGTCGCGCCGGCTGAGCTGGTACGCGGAGACGGCGTGCAGCACCACGGCGGCGACCAGCACCAGGCGGACGATCCAGAGCGCCCACTCGTGGTGGAGGAAGGGCTCGCCGAGGGTGCGCAGCCAGTGCGCGTAGTGGTTGAACTCGCCGGGCCCGAAGAAGATCTTCAGGTTGCCCAGCATGTGGACGACCAGGTAGCCCAGCATGATCAGGCCGCTCACTGCCATGATCGTTTTCTTGCCGACGGTCGAGTCCCAGAGCGTACGCGTCATGGACGGCCGTCGTTCCGCCCGCGTTGCCAATGCCATGGGCACGACGGTAGGGCCGGAGGTCCCCATCAGTCCAAGAGATGGCCACGCTGATCTCCATAGGCATTGCCTATGCGACGGGTTTAACCTGCCTTTATGCACTTCCAGCAGCTCGCTTATTTCGTGGCCGTCGCCGAGACCCGGCACTTCACCCGGGCCGCCGAGGCGGTGCACGTCTCCCAGCCCTCGCTTTCCCAGCAGATCCGGGCCCTGGAGAAGGAGCTGGGCGCGGAGCTGTTCAGCCGGGCCCGGGGCAACATCACGCTGACCGACGCGGGCGAGACCCTCCTGCCGCTGGCCCGCCGTATCCTCGCCGACGCGGAGAGCGCGCGCCGCGAGGTGCAGGAGCTGGTGCTGCTGCGGCGCGGACGCATCCGCCTGGGCGCCACCCCGAGCATCTGCACCGGCCTGCTGCCCGACGTGCTGCGGGCGTACCACGACCGGCATCCGGGGATCGAACTCCTCCTGGAGGAAGGCGGTTCGCACGACCTGGTACGCCAACTGGCGCGCGGGGCACTCGACATCGCCCTGCTGGTACTCCCGCTGCCCGCCGCCTCACCCGCGTTGACGACGGTGGAGCTGCTGCACGAGGACCTGGTCGTGGTGTCGGCGGCGGACACGCCCGCTCCGGGCCGGGGCAAGTCCGTGCGGATCGCCGATCTCCAGGGAGTACCGCTGGTGATGTTCCGCCACGGCTACGACCTGCGCGAGCTCACCGTCGCCGCGTGCCGGGCGGAGGGCTTCGAGCCCTCGTTCACGGTGGAGGGCGGCGAGATGGACGCGGTGCTCGGATTCGTACGGGCGGGGCTCGGCGTGGCCGTGGTGCCGCGCATGGTGGCGGGACGGGCCGGCCAGGGCCTGCGGATGACACCGCTGGCCCCACCCGGGCTCCGGCGGACCATCGCGCTGGCCCACCGCACGGACGTGGCACCGCCCCGGGCGGCCCGGGAGCTCCAGCGGATGCTGCTGGAGGCGGACCCGGGCAGCCTCCTCGGACCGACCGCCGGGCGGACGTGAGGGGCACTCGGCCCGCGCACGCCTGCCCGGGAGGCGCGTGCGGGCCGAGGCCCCGCACGCCCGGCTCACACGGCGTCGGCCAGCACCAGCGAGTGGATGCGGTC